>DATEVP010000305.1:0-25751 GCA_035258465.1 Hyphomicrobiaceae bacterium | reverse complement strand
GAACTTGCGCGTGCCGGAGAAGGCGACGTGATCGACGTCGAGGTTGAGTCCCATGCCGATGGCGTCGGTCGCCACCAGGAAGTCGACATCGCCGTTCTGGTAGAGCGCGACTTGCGCGTTGCGCGTGCGCGGCGAGAGCGCGCCCAGCACCACCGCCGCGCCGCCGCGCTGGCGCCGGACCAGCTCGGCGATGGCATAGACCTCCGAAGCCGAGAAGGCGACGACGGCCGTGCGCGGCGGCAGCCGGGTGATCTTCTTCTCCCCCGCATAAGTGAGCTTCGACAGCCGCGGGCGCGAGATGAAGTTGGCGCCGGGGATCAGCTCGCCGATGGCCTCGCGCATGGTCTGCGCGCCCAGCATCAGCGTTTCCTGCTTGCCGCGCACGTGCAGCAGGCGGTCGGTGAAGACGTGGCCGCGCTCCGGATCGGCGGCGAGCTGCACCTCGTCGATGGCGAGGAAATCGACGTCCACCTCGCGCGGCATGGCCTCGACCGTGCACACGAAGTAGCGCGCCCGCTCCGGCTTGATCTTCTCCTCGCCGGTGATCAGCGCCACGTTCGCGGCGCCGGCACGCGCGGCCACCTTGTCGTAGACCTCGCGGGCGAGCAGGCGCAGCGGCAGGCCGATGAGGCCCGTTTCGTGCCCCAGCATGCGCTCGATCGCCAGATGCGTCTTGCCCGTGTTGGTGGGCCCGAGCACGGCCGTCACGTTGCGGATGCGGTTTGCAAGATCGAGGCCCATGGCCTGCACCCTCACGACGAAGTCGCTGCGGAGGCATCGCAGAGTGATGCGGCAAGATCAAGGGGCGAGGTCGAAAAAGCCGCGGTCAACGTGCAGATAGAAACCAGCCCTGCACCCTGTCGCGGTGCCTTCGCCCCGCAAGCGATCGCGCTCAATGCGTCAGCGCGATTTGGGCCTTGCCCGGTGTGGCGATCTCCACCCGCTTCGACACGATCGAGGCGAAGCCGGCGAGCGTTGGAATGTTGATCTGATACGGCACCAGCATGTTCGCGCTCGGCACCGGGCGCAGCGCCACTTCGATGGCATCGTTGCCCGCCATGTACTTGGTCTCGTGATCGGCCTTGTGACCGGCGATCGGCAGATATCTGACGCGGCAGACGAAGGCGACGTCGGGCTGGCCGCTCGGCTGTTGCTCGCTCACCTTCATCTCGCCCTTGTAGCTGAAGATGAGATCGAAGCGCTCCTTGCCGTCGAAGATCGGCACGCGCCGCTCGCACGGGCTGCCGGCGCCGCGCGAGACGACCATGATCGCGCTCAGGGGGTCGAGGACGCCTTTGAGGTGCTGCTCGCGCAAGGGAATGGTGTTGGCGTTGGCGGGCGGCGGCGGCAGGTTCGTCACGTTGGTTACGCTGCCGTCGGAGAAGCCGATCTTGGTCGAGCCGGCCCTCAGATTGCTCCGGAAGTCGAACGTGAAGGCGGCCGGCTTGGGCGCCTGGTTGACGAGCAGGCCGAAGCTGCGCGTCTCGCCGTCGAAGGTGAACGCGCCGAGCAGGATCGACAGGCGCGTATTGGTCAGCAGCGTGTAGCTGTGCTGCTCGGCCTCCGACCGGAATTCGAGGTTGCCGATGTTGAAGCCGTTGAAGTTGACGTCGTAGATGGCCCGCACGCTGGCCGGCCAGCTATCCGCGAGCGCCGGCGCCGACGAGCCGATGGCGAGGACCGCCAGAAAAGCCATGAGCCGTGCCAGCAAACGCTGACCCAACCTGCTGGACTTCAACGTCATGACGCCGCCTCACCGACAGTTGATACGCAACGCTAACCGCGGGTCCCCGTTCCCAAGCTAGCCGCTTTTACGTCAATTGTGTGGTCGCCGGACCATAGCCCTCAGAGGTAAAGGAATTCCTCGGGTTCGGCCCGAAGCGGCACACGAGATGGTTGCAGGCCTTGACGGGGCGTCCTTCTCGTATAGAACGGCCGGCGAGTGCCGTCCCCGAAAAATCCATGACGCCGGCCAAGTCAGGAGCCATGCAATGACGCGGCGATGCGAGTTGATGGGCAAGCTGCCGATGTCCGGTCAGTTGCGCAGTCACGCCGAGAACAAGACCAAGCGCACGTTCCGGCCCAACCTGTGCGACGTGACGCTCATCAGCGACACCTTGCAGCGCAAGGTGCGCCTGCGCATCAGCGCCCATGCGCTCAAGACGGTGGAGCGCCGCGGCGGGCTCGATGCCTTCCTGATGAAGGCCAGGGACGAGGAGCTCTCCGATCGCTGCCTGCGGCTCAAGCGCGACATCCGCAAAGCGCAGGCCGAGCAGCCGGCCGCTTGAAGCAAGCCTCGTAGACAGCAGCGCAGAGCAGGTATCCGCATTGTGCATGCGGACCTTGGCCGTGCATGTCCACGGGGTCCGAGCATCAAGCCAAGCGGGTATTGACGCATGCGCCTATCTCCACGTGCCGCCGCACGTGAGAAAATTCTCCCACGTCCACGCCCCGCTCGAAAGCTATTCTGCGGCCGTGCTCGGACGAGGCCGAAACGACCGCGTCTCCCACACCGCGACCGCCACGAGCGCCAGCGTCGTTGCCGCGCCGATCGTCAAGAGGTCTTAAGTGTCCGACTGCGATTTCAACTCGAGGTCCATGCGCACTTCCGTGCGCTCGGCGCCCCAGATGAAATCCGTCTTCCGCTCGGTGACCGTGAAGCCCGCGCGCTCGTAAAGCCGCAAGGCGCCATCGAGCCCGGCGAAGGTCCAGAGGAACAGGCGGCGGAAGCCGCGCTCCCGGCCATAGGCCAGCGCCTCATCGAGCAGGCGCTTGCCCAGGCCGGTGCCCCGCGCCTCCGGGACCACCAGGAACCAGCGCAGCTGGCCCACGTCCGCCTCGGCATCGACCACCGCAATCGAGCCGACCACGCGGTCGCCTTCCTCGGCGATCCACAGTCGTCCCGCGCCGCCGAGCACGAAGTCGGCCAGCGGCCTTGCCACATAGGGCTCGAACGTGACGTCGAGGCCGTGCTCGCGCCAGTAGTGGAGGCCGTGCAGGTGCACCACCATGCCGAGGTCGCCCGGCTGCAGCACGTGACGGATACGAAACTGGCGGTCGCCTGCGGTCATGCCTCGCTCAAGGGCGCGCGCTTCCGGCCCTTTCCTCGATCAGCGTGAACTGCAGCAGCAGCGTGCGCTGCAGGATGCGGTTGAAATTGTCATCGGAGATCAGCGTCAGCACCGTCTCGCCTCCGGCGCCGCGATGCACGGCCAGCCCCTCCATGTTGTCGATCTCGAAGCTCCCATCGGCCTCGATCAGCGTTTGTCCGGTCAGGCGTGCGCCGGGCGCAATCTCGCTTGCCGCCAGGCGGCGGATGCGCATCTTCACGCCATCCGTCCAGCGGAAGAAGCGCTCGAGCACGAGCAGGTCGCCGTTGGGGAGGCTCGCGGCATCGGTGATATCGAAACCGTCGGGGTCCTGCAGATAGAAAGGCGTGGGCGTGCCGCCGACCCAGATCCAGCCGGTGTGATAGCCGCTGCCGCGCGTGAAGCGTTCGGCGAAGGCGACGACGGAGCCCTTGAGCCGGCCACCCTGCAAGACCGCCACCGCTTCGATGCCCTTATTGGCGCTCATGCGGCGCGCGTCGGGATGCAAGGGGAGATAGCCGGTCGGCGCCTGCACCTCGCCGTTGCGGAAGGGGAAGCGGCCGATGCGGTGCAAGCGCTCGAAGCTGACGAGCAGCGTGCCGTTCGCGAGAGAGCCATCGAGCAGGGTGACGCCCTCGGCATCCTTCTCGCGTTTGTCCATGAGCGGGCGTCCGCGCGCGGCGAGAAGCGGTCCCAGGCGCGCGTTCTTGAGGCCCGCGGGACGTCCGGCCTGGTAGGCGAGGTCGGCCGTGAGCCACCCGCCGGCGTCGGAGATCGACAGCAGCTTGCTGCCGTCCGCCTCCATGACGAGGCCCGACCAGCCGCCGAAGCCCGCCGAAGGCGAGGTAAGCACCATCCCGCCGCGGAACTCGAGCTGGCCGAAGCGTTTTGCGTCCGGCTTGCCGCGCTCGAAATGCAAAATCGGCCGCGCTTCGATCTCGATGCTCTCGGGTGCCGACGGCAGCGGGGGCGCGGCATCGTCCTGGGCCGCGGCCAGCATCGGCAAGGCCAGCGCGCAGCCGGCGCCGGCGAGGCCGCGCAGGAGCGTACGACGATCGAGGCGCGCCGGCTTGCCGGCGTCAGGGATGATCGATCGCATCTGCCCGGCTCCCTCCGGTGGTCGGAAACACGGGGTGTGGATCACATGAGTTTGCGTCGGGCGGAGGGCGATGGGGTGGCCCGCATGTCGAGCCCGCTTCCCTCCTCGAACAGCTCGACCAGCTTGTCGGTCATGGCGCCGGCCAGCTCGGTCGGGTCGGTGATGGTGACGGCGCGCCGGTAATAGCGCGTGACGTCGTGGCCGATGCCGATGGCGATGAGCTCGACGGAGGAGCGCGTCTCGATCTCCTCGATCACCTGGCGCAGGTGCAGCTCCAGGTAGCTTCCCGTGTTCACCGAAAGCGTGGAGTCGTCGACGGGGGCGCCATCGGAGATCATCATCAGGATGCGCCGCCGCTCCGGCCGCGCCAACAGGCGCCGATGCGCCCAGGCCAGCGCCTCGCCGTCGATATTCTCCTTGAGCAGGCCCTCGCGCATCATCAGCGCGAGCGAGCGCTTGGCCCGCCGCCACGGCGCGTCGGCCGGTTTGTAGATGATGTGCCGCAGATCGTTGAGGCGGCCCGGGTTGGCCGGCTTGCCGGCGGTGAGCCACGCCTCGCGCGCCTGTCCACCCTTCCAGGCCCTGGTGGTGAAGCCGAGAATCTCGACCTTGACGCCGCAGCGTTCCAGCGTGCGCGCCAGGATGTCGGCGCAGCACGCCGCCACCATGATGGGCCGGCCGCGCATGCTGCCGGAATTGTCGAGCAGCAGCGTCACCACCGTGTCGCGGAAATCGGCGTCGCGCTCGTGCTTGAAGGAGAGGGGGTGCAGTGGGTCTATGATGATGCGCGTGAGCCGCGCGGCGTCGAGGGTGCCCTCCTCGAGGTCGAAGTCCCAGGCCCGGTTCTGCTGCGCCATCAGTTTGCGCTGCAGGCGGTTGGCAAGCCGCGCGACTGCCCCCTGCAGGTTGCGCAGCTCCTTGTCGAGGAAGGTCCTCAAGCGCTCCAGCTCGTCGGGGGTGGACAGGCTTTCGGCCTCGATCTCCTCGTCGTTGGTCCGGCTGAAGACCTTGTAGCCGAACGCCTCCGGGTTATCGAGCACGTTGAAGTTGGGGCGCCAGGGCTCGCGCGCGTCCGCCATCTCCTCGCCGTCGGCATCGGCGTCGAACTGGTCGGCCTGAGCATCCTGCGCGTTCTCGGAGGTCTCTCCCTCCTCGCCTTCTCCGCGCTGGTCCTCGCCCGCCTGCTCCTGGCCCTCCTGGCCTTCGTTGCCCTCTTCGCCGTCCTGGTCGCCGCTTTCCGGCTCCTCGCTGTCGTCGTCGCCCTCCTCGCGCTCTCCATCGGAGAGCTCCTCGGAGAGGTCGAGGGTCTTGAGCAGGTTGCGCAGCAGGCGGCCGAAGGTCTCCTGGTCGTCTGCCTGCTCATCCAGCTTGGACAGCGTGCGGCCGGCGCGATCCTCGATGAACGGGCGCCACAGCTCCACCATGGCCTTGGCGGAAGCGGGCGGCACCGCCCCCGTCAGCCGCTCGCGCACGATGAGGGAGAGCGCATCCTCGAGCGGCGCATCGGCGCGCTCGGTGATCTCGGCGTAGCGGCCGTGACCGTACTGGTCGTCGATGCGCGCGGCGAGGTTGCTTGCCATGCCGGGCATGCGATTGGCGCCGAAGGCTTCGATGCGGGCGCGCTCGACGGCCTCGAATACCGCGCGCGCGGGGCCTGCCCGCGGCGCCAGCCGGGCGTGCAGCTTGGCATCGTGGCACGCCGCCGTGAGTGCCAGGCTGTCGGCCCAGCCGCGGATGACGGCGACCTCCCGGCGCGAGGGAACGCGCGAGGGCTCGGGCAGCTGCACGAGCTTGCCGTCGATCTCCGGCTTGCCCGGCGCGTAGCTCACCTGCACCGCGTTGTCGCCGGCAATCGCGCGCACCGTCAGCCCCAGGGCCCGCTTGAAAGGCTCTGTCGGTGCTTCCTTGCGACTAGGCCCGGCCGCCATGTCAGTTGAGCGCCACGTTGGCCGCGCTCTCGGGCAGCTCCTCGCCCAGACAGCGCTGGTAGAATTCGGCGACCACCGGACGCTCCAGCTCGTCGCACTTGTTGAGGAAGGTGACGCGGAAGGCAAAGCCGAGGTCGCCGAAGATCTCGGCGTTCTCCGCCCAGGTGAGCACCGTGCGCGGGCTCATCACGGTGGACAGGTCGCCGTTGATGAACGCCGAGCGGGTCAGGTCGGCGACGCGCACCATGTTGGAGATGATCTTGCGCTTGGCATCGCTCTTGTTGAACGACTTGGCCTTCGCCAGCACGATGCGCATCTCGTCGTCGTGCGGCAGATAGTTGAGCACCGACACGATCGACCAGCGGTCCATCTGCCCCTGGTTGATCTGCTGGGTGCCGTGATAGAGGCCGGAGGTATCGCCCAGCCCGATGGTGTTGGTGGTGGAGAACAGCCGGAAGGCCGGATGCGGGCGGATGACCTTCGACTGATCGAGCAGCGTCAGCTTGCCCTGGACCTCGAGCACGCGCTGGATCACGAACATCACGTCGGGACGACCGGCGTCGTACTCATCGAAGCACAGCGCCGTGTTGGTCTGCAGGCAGTAGGGCAGGATGCCTTCCCGGAACTCGGTGATCTGCTTGCCCTCTTTGAGGACGATGGCGTCCTTGCCGACGAGGTCGATGCGGCTGACGTGGCTGTCTAGGTTGATGCGGATGCAGGGCCAGTTGAGCCGGGCGGCCACCTGCTCGATGTGCGTCGACTTGCCGGTGCCGTGGTAGCCCTGGATCATCACGCGGCGGTTGTGCTTGAAGCCGGCCAGGATGGCGAGCGTCACCTCCCTGTTGAACACGTAGTCGTTGTCCAAATCCGGAACGTGATCGTCCGCCTTGGAGTAGGCGGGTACTTCGAGATCGGTGTCGATGCCGAACAGCTGGCGGACGGACACTTTCATGTCCGGCATGCCAGTAACCCCGGCTTGAGCTTGGGCGCGCATTTCGTTTCGGGTCCGGATGTCTTTCAGGTGCTCGGCACGGAGGCCGCGCCGGCACGGCTACCAACTGGGTTTGTCTGCGAGCCGGCTCAGACGAGCCCAGCCTGTTTCAGATAGTTATAGGCTTGGATTGTTTCGCGCAACTTGTCTTCCGACCGCTTGTCCCCGCCGTTTGCGTCGGGGTGGTGGCGCTTGACCAGCTCCTTGAACCGCGCCTTGATCTCGTGGCGTTCGGCCGTGGCGGTCAAATTGAGCGCTTCCAGGGACTTGATTTCCAGCGGCTTGAGCGAGCGGCGGGGCGGTGTGGCGTTCTCGGGCTGACGCCAGGAGAAGAACTCGTGCGGGTCGCTGAACGGGCCGCTGTGCCCACCGTTCCGAGCCATATTGTGATGGGTGCCATGCGCCCATGAATTGGCGCCGACCTTCCAGGTCGGCCGGTGGCCGATGATGCTGTTCTTCTGATAGGTCTCGACCTCCGTGTTGCTCATGCCTTCGAAGTAGTTGTAGGACGCATTGAACTGGCGCACATGGTCGAGGCAGAGCAGGTAATACTGGCCCTCTCGCCCCCGCCCCTTGGGCGCGCGATGAACCCCCGCCGCGTTGCACCCCTTCCACTGGCAGATCGGCGCCTCCTGGCGCACCTCCCGCTCGTGGTCCGGCTTGACTCGGACGCAATCGAAGTATTTTGAATCCAACTTCATGCCCCACAAGTATGAGCGCAACCTGCTGTGTGCACAAGACTGAGACGTATGAGCGGACGGCGACCGTTGCACGCCGGTAACCGAAACAATTCCGATACAAGCTGAAAGGTTTCTTGATGTCGGTCGAAATGTCGGTCGAATCATCGATCCGCGAGAAGCTGTTGCGGGCCTTTCAGCCGACCCGGCTCGAGGTCCTGAACGAATCGGATCTGCATGCCGGTCATCGCGGCTCGCCGGGCACAGGCGAAAGCCACTTTCGCGTGCTGCTCGTGTCGCCGGTATTCACGGGCAAGTCGCGGCTCGAGCGTCACCGCCTCGTCAACGAGGCGCTGGCAGCGGAGCTGAAGGGCAAGGTGCACGCCTTGGCCATCAAGGCCTATGCGCCGGGAGAAGAGATGAGGTAAAGGCCGGCTCACTCGCGGGGCATGCCACCGTGGGCCTTGTGTGAGAAATATAGGCTCGCGGCGGTCCGATTCAAGCCGCAAGAATCAATCAAAAAGCCGAACCGGCTCGCAACGCCTGCCTAGAGGCAAAGCGCGGAGCCGGCTCGACATGTCACCTGGGGCTGAGCGGGATTACCACCACCGGCACACTCTGCGGCACACGCGACGCGTTGACCAACGGTGATGGCAGCGCCAACGGCAACGGCGGCGTACCTGCTCGATATTGGACTGCTGCTGACCGAGCGTCTTGAGGGTGTCCAGCGAGCTTGTCGGGGGGGCGGCCTGCGCCGTGCCGACGGCCATGAAAACGGCCGCAGCCGCGCCTGCCAGTGACAGTACCAGCTTGCGATTCATTAGGGGCTCCATCTTTGCCTGCGTCTTACCGGTGCAAATCACGCCTCGCGTCCGCCACACCAATCCGCGGCATCGGCCGCGCAAATGGAGTGGATTTCCCGACGTGTGGTCCTGATTTGGCCGATGGATGAATCATCGCGTCGGGCAGATGAATGACGTATGAACGCTCCCTCCCACGTAGCTAAAGGCTGCACTCCTCGGGACACCTCGATCTGCCGTCGTCGCAGCGCTCTGGAGCGCAGGGCGCCTGCGCTTGAAGGTCAAACTGGCCGCTGCACGTGAGGCAGGAGTGTTGCTGCACCCCGGCGAATGAGCGGCACAAAGTCGCCCAATCGCTGAGGCGCCGGCGGAACTTTTCTTTGGCGCGAAAGTACGCAAGGATCGCGCGGCGCCAGCCAGAAGGCGCTCCCGCACAAATCGGTGACAATGGTCATGCGCTCGTCTCGTTACGGATGCTGCTTGCTCGTCGCGGTGGTCGCGATGTTCGCCACGGCTGGTGTTGCGGGGGCCCAGCGATCCGACCTGCCGCAGGTGCAGACGATCGACGGCATCGTGAGCGAAGTCATGCGCACTCATAACCTTGATATTAAGGACACAATGGCTGTCCTGGATTTCATTTTTGGCGGGTTGCCTGAGCGGGTGAAAGTCTATCCGACCGAGAACCATTTCTACTTCCGCTTCATTCAAGACGGCTTGCAATACGCCGGAAATTTTCGCCTCGCCGCGATTGATAGGGACGAGGGCAAGATCCAATTCGGCTATTATGAGGAGTTGGCGCCGTGGAAACCTGACGGAATCGGCATCGAACGGCATCTCTTGCTGGATGCTTCGCACGGCGTGCGGGTCGAGCGGGTCGAGCGGGCCGACTCCTTCGCCTATCGCGTGACTTATAAGGGCAAGAGCGTCCTCTTCGAGCTCAACGACCTCTCGCAGGTGAAACCACCAGCGGAGGCGTTGAGGCCGGACGAGAGGTTTCTGGGGCCGATCTTCGATGAGTCGGCCATCCGGTTCTTTCTCATCTTCAATACGAAGCTGAAGATATTTCATTATGTGCTCGATGAGACCGAGAAGGTCCACGAAGATTTTTTCAAACTCTCGGGCACCGATCGCATCTTGATCGGCAAGCGTACGGGCCTTGCCTTCTATAGGGACCATAAGCTGGAAAGAAAGATTCTGATCGGGGCCTACTGGTTCAACTCGGCGCTCAACAATTACTATGACGGACCGTTCGATCAGTTGCCCGATAACTTCATCAAAGGTGAGGAATTGCGCGAGGCGATGGTCGCTTCCGATCCGACAGCCAAGGGCAAGATCGGCCGGCTAGGGCATTATTCCGACCAGGAGGCTCGTTTCGGCATCCATCCATACATGCTTTATAAGGACACCCGCGAGCTCTTGCGTGTCGACAACTGTGCAAGAGGCCAGATCAAGGCGGCGACCTACTACCGCTGCTTTGTGGCACCCGAACGGCTTACTCACACAGACCAATAGCGCGCACCGTCGGGGCCCGTTGCGCCCCACCAACACGCCTTCGGCATCTCAACCCGCCTCCATCGCGTCGCTCTCGAGCGTATGGCGCGCGCGCTTGCTCGTCGGGCTGAGCGGCTTGATGCGAAGGGCGGTGATCTTGTTGCGGTTCTTGCGCAGGATCTCGAACCGGTAGTCGTAGAACGTGAAGGCTTGGCCCGGCTCCGGGATCGTTTGCGCCTCGTGGATCACGAGCCCGGCAATGGTGGTGGCCTCCTCGTCGGGCAGGTCCCAATCCATTTGGCGATTGAGATCGCGGATCGCCACCGTGCCGTCGACGTTGACCGAGCCATCGGCCTGCACGCGGATTGCCACGTCCTGCACATCGTGCTCGTCCGCAATCTGGCCGACGATCTCCTCGAGGATGTCCTCCAGCGTGATCAGGCCCTGCACTTCGCCGTACTCGTCGACGACCAGGGCGAGCTGCGCCTTGCGTCTCAGGAACTCGTTGAGCTGATCGTTCAAGCTGTTGGTGTCGGGCACGAACCACGGCGGCGCGGCGAGGCTCGCCACGTCGAGCTTGGAAGTGTCCCAGCCCGCACGTGCCAGCGCGACCAGCAGATCCTTGGTGTGCACGACACCGACGATGTTCTCCGGCTCGTCCTTCCACACGGGGATGCGCGTATGCGGGCTCTTGATGACTTCCTCCACCACCCGCTGCGGGGAATCATCGACATTGATGGTCTGCATTTTGGTCCGATGGACCATGATGTCGAGCACCTTCAGGTCTCGGAGGTCGAGCACACCGCCCAGCATCGCCGCATCGCCCTTGGCGACGGCGCCGCCGATGGTCTTGAGCTCGATGGTGCCGCGGATCTCCTCGTGCGCGGCCAGGATATTGGCGCTGTCGTCGAGCTTGGTGGGCGTGAGCTTGAGAAGCAGGCGCACGACGAGCCGGATCGCGGCCGTAAACGGATTGAGCAGCACGATGACCAGGCGCATGCTCGGCGCAACGAGCAGCGCCACCCTGTCCGCGAACGCAAGCGCATAGGTCTTCGGCAGCACGGCGGCGAAGATGACGATGAGCAGCGTCATGACGGCCGTCGCGTAGGCGACGCCGGCGGGGCCGATCATGATGACGGCGAGGCCCGAGGCGAGGGAGGCCGCCAGGATGTCGACCAGCGTGTTGCCGAGCAGCACGGCGCCGATCATCTTCTCGGGCTGCCGCAGCAGGGTATTGACCAGGCGCGCCTTGGAGTCCCCCTCCTGCTCCAGCTGATGCATGCGGGCGCGTGAGGCTGCCGTCAGCGCCGTCTCGCTCCCATTGAAGAACGCCGACAGCAGCAGCAGGACGGCGATGGCCGCGATGATAAGCGCAATATCGAGTGTCATGGCTCTTTCGATGTCCACGGGGCATGGCCAGAGGCCTATCGATATAGATATCGCAGCACCGCCAATAAAGGCTTGCCGCGGCTTGGCCGCCGATCTGCAACTGATAGCACGGGCGGGATGTTCCTAGGGCCTGACCCGCCTACGCAAGCCGAGACGTCGCGGCCGGCGGCCGGTCTTCTACGGGCGCGCCTCGATCTGGCGGGAAAGGAAATCCAGTACCGTCGCGGATGCCACATCGCGGGTAATGAAGGCCTCGCCGATGCCTCGCACCAGGATCAGGGTGGGGCTTCCCTCGCGCACCTTCTTGTCCTGGCCCATGATCTTGGCAAGCTCGACCGCGTTCGGCGGCTGGCTGCCCGGAATATCGACGATGCGGGTCGGCAGACCGATGCCGGCAAAGTGCCCTTCGACGCGCGCGACGCTGTTGCCGCCGATCAACCTCAGGTTCTCAGACAGCCGGAATGCCAGGCAGATGCCGATGGCCACGGCTTCGCCGTGCAGCAGCCGATCGGAGTAGCCGGCCCACGCCTCGAGCGCATGCCCGAACGTGTGGCCGAGATTGAGCAGCATGCGGTCGCCGGTTTCAGTCTCGTCACGGGCCACGATGTCGGCCTTGCCCCTGACGCTGGTGGCGATCGTGTGGACGAGCGCTGCCGCATCCTGGGCGGAGACCGCCGCCCAGTTGCGCTCGAGCCAACTGAAGAATTCCGCATCGGCGATCAGGCCGTACTTCGCCGCCTCCACGTAGCCGGCGCGGAACTCGCGCGCCGGCAGCGTTGCCAGCGTCTCGGTATCGGCGAGCACGAGGCTCGGTTGATGGAACGTGCCGACCAGGTTCTTGCCTTGCGCCGTATTGATGCCCGTCTTGCCGCCGACGGAGGAGTCGACCTGTGCCAGCAACGTGGTCGGCACCTGCACCAGGCGGACGCCGCGCCGAACGATGCTCGCCGCGAAGCCCGCGAGATCGCCGATCACGCCCCCGCCGAGCGCAATCACGAAGTCGCCCCGCTCCAGCCCCATCTCGAGGAGACGCTCGCAAAGATGGGCCAGCGCGGCAAAGTTCTTGGTCGCCTCGCCGGGAGCAAGCGTGTGCGTACCGGCATGCTGACGGGTTGCCTTCAGGCCGGCCTCGAGCGCAGAGAGATGGCGCGCGGCAACGTTGTCATCCGTCACGATGGCGCATCTCGCGCCGCCGAGCCGCGCCTTGATGAGGTCGGGCGCGCGCGCCAACAGGCCAGGGCCGATCAGCACGTCGTAGGACCGGTCGCCGAGCGCGACGCGGACCGTTTCAAGGTTGCGCGAGGGGCCGGTGCTCATGGTGCTTCGTCCACACGCACCGATGAGGGTTGCGCCTCGGCGTTCGGGTCGGCCAGATGCGGGCTCTCCGCCAGTGCGTCGATGATTTCGCCGACGATGGCATCGTGCGGCAAATCCCGGCTTTCAACGGCAATGTCGGCGGTCTCGTATACCGGATAGCGTGTCGCCATCAGCGAGCGCAGGGTGCCCTCCGGGTCCCCCTCCAAAAGGGGGCGCGTGTTCCGTCTGGAGACCCGCCGCAAGAGCAGCAACAGGTCGGCCTTCAGCCAAACCGAGATGCCCAATTGGCGGATGGTATCGCGGGTCTCGGCCACCATGAACGCGCCGCCGCCGGTGGCCAGCACCTGCGGTCCCGAGCCCAAGAGGCGCGCGATCACCTTGCGCTCGCCGTCGCGGAAGTAGGCCTCGCCATGATCCTTGAAGATATCCATGATCGGCTTGCCGGCGGCTTGCTCGATCTCCTCATCGGCATCGACAAACGGCAATTCCAGGCACGCCGCCAGCCGGCGACCGACGGCCGACTTGCCGCTGCCCGGCATGCCAACGAGCACGATCGACCGAGACCCGAGGTTCGCCTGGATCTTGCGAACCGCCTCGGCGCGCAGCTGCTCCTTTTTGCCTCGCAAGCCGAATCGCATCATTTTTCCTCGCATGCCGAACTGGGTAGGCACAGTCAGGCGTTGCGGCTCAGCCAAGATTGCTCATGGGCCTCAATGCTTTGCTGCGGCCATAGGCCGGTGGCGGCCGACGGGGCTCTGAGCAGCCTCTAAACCGCACCGGGACATAATGGCGTCACCTTGAGTTTGAACATAGCTGGCAAGGAGCCGCTTCGCCACATGCCAAGCCTCATGCGATTTCTCCTCTTCGCGGGAATCGTGGGGGCGGTTGTATTCGGCGGGTTGTATGCCGTGGCGGTGCTCTTCGAGCCTGTGCCGAGGGAGACATCCACGCCTGTGCCGGGCGTCAAGGTTCGCCGCTAGCCTCGGCCTCCTCGTGATCCGGTCGGATGTTGAAGATGCATGCGCGCTCTCTACCGTGCGGCAGCAATTTCCGCGACACTGCTGGCGTATTCCCTTTGTGACCTGCCGGCGTCGGCCCAGGATGGCTGGAGCCCTTACCGGCAGAACCTCGATCCGTCCCAGCCGCGCGGCCCACGCGAGGCGGCCGCGCCCAAGGCAGAGCCGTCCTGGCAGCGCCAGGGTGGCGATCCCGCCAGCGCGCAGACGCCGGCATGGCAGCAGCCGTCTCGGCGCGGCTCCGTCGAGCGCAGCGAGCTCAGTCCCATCATGTCGCCCGACGGGTCGGGCCTGCCGCTCGAGCTTTGGCGTGGGCTCGACCTCAAGGGCCTCGAGGACCTGCTGGCGGTGCTGGAGTTGCCGCCGCGCTCGCCGGCGCTGCATCGCCTGTGGCGGCGCGTGCTGCTCGCACCGGCAACGCCACCGGCCGGCGCGCCCGGTCCCGATCACTTTCTCGCCTTGCGCCTGGAGGCCCTCTATCGCTCAGGTCTGGTGCGCGACATGGAGGAGCTCCTGGCCGGCGGCGGCGTCTCCAGTCCACTCATCCGGGCGCTGCAGGCGCGGTTGGATATCGGCCTTGCCCGTAAGGAGAGGGGTTGCCGGACGATTGCCGAGTTGGGCGCGCCGAGTTCCGGATTGCCCGGCCGTCTGAAGGGCGAAATACAGTTGCTTGGCGGCTACTGTGCCGCGGTTGCTGGAAACGCCAAGGCTGCGGGCCTCGCCGCCGAGCTTGCCCGAGAGGAAGGCATCGTCGCGGAGGTGCCGCTTGCCGTGCTCGCCGGCGTCGCCATGGGCAACAAGCCTCGGCTTGCGCTTCCCAAGAGTGTCCTGCTCCTCGACTTTCGCTTTCTGGAGCTGTTGGGTCCGGTAGACGCCACGCACGTTTTCGACAAGGCCGAGCCAGCGCTGCTGGCCGTCATTGCCGGCGATACGCAGGGTCCAGCGCGGCTGCAGATTGCCGCGGCGGAGGCGGCGATGCGGCTCAATGCCTTGTCGGCCGACGCGATTGCCGATGTCTATCGACGTCAGTCTCTATCCGGTAGCGCGCTCGCCGATCCAGCCGCTCATGCTACCGATCCGCTCTTGCGGCGCGCGCTGTTCTTCCAGGCCATCGAGCTTTCCCGGTCGCCGGTGCAGCAAGCCCGCTTCATGCGCGCCGTGCTCGACGACGCGCGCAGGTCCGGCTTTGCCGCTCAGATGGCGCACGTGCTGGCCCCGCCGCTCGCCAGGGTGCCGCCGGTACCGGAGCTCGCATGGTTCGCGGAGACCGCCACGGAGATCGCCCTGACGGCGGGCGATCACGCGAGCGCGCGGCGTTGGGGCGAAGCCTCGGGAGGCCCGAGGCATTGGCTGGCGCTGTGCGATCTTGCCGATCCGGCGCGGCGTGATGGGCGCCTGCCGGCGCTGGCGGCGATAGAGGACCTCGCCCATCGCGGCAGGATGAGTGCGGACGCGCTCCACAGGCTGGCGACCGTGCTCGATGCGCTCGATATCGAGGTGCCGATTGCGCTGTGGGACGCGGCAAGCCGCATGCCGCAACCCAGTGGCGGATATCTGCCGGAGACGGGCGTGCTCACCGATCTTGCCCAGGCTGCCAAGCGCAAGGATGTCGGCCGGGTCATCCT
Organism: Hyphomicrobiaceae bacterium; assembly: GCA_035258465.1. Classification (GTDB taxonomy): domain Bacteria; phylum Pseudomonadota; class Alphaproteobacteria; order Rhizobiales; family Hyphomicrobiaceae; genus AWTP1-13. The sequence goes on along the minus strand of DATEVP010000305.1, from coordinate 10,329 downwards.
GCTCGCCATGCGGACCCTCGGACCCGGCGGTCCGGAGGGGGCCAATATTCTCGCTCTCGGCGATGCGGTGCGGGCGCTGAAGGGCGCCGGGCTCGAGGCTGATGCGCGCGGTTTGGCGCTGGAGGCGCTGGTCGCCGTGTGGCCCCGTCAGGCTCCCAACTGACCGAGATCACGAGTATGCAGACGGCGGCGGATGAGCGCCAGCACCTGGAGGCGTTCCTGGCCATGCTGGCCGCCGAACGGGGCGCGGCCGGCAATACCCTGCAGGCCTACCGGCGCGACCTCGATGAATTCCTAGCCTTTCTCGGCGCGCGGGGCAGACCGCTGAGGGATGTGCAAGCCGCCGACATTGGCGCCTATCTGCGGGGCCGGTCCGAGGCGGGCCTTGCATCGGCCTCCCGCGCGCGCCGGCTTTCGGCGGTGCGCCAGCTGTTCAAGTTTCTCGCCGGCGAGGGCGTGATTGCCGAAGATCCCGCGCTCGGCCTGGCCGGGCCCAGGACACAGCGCTCCCTTCCCAAGACGCTTTCCGTGGCGGAGGTCGATTGCCTGATCGAGGCGGCGCGGGTGCGCACCGAATCGACGAAGGGCCGCGACCGCGTACGCGCGCTGCGGCTGCATGCGCTGATCGAGACGCTCTACGCGACGGGCCTGCGCGTCACCGAGCTCGTGACGCTGCCGCGGTCGGTGCTGACCGGCGATGGCCGCGTCCTGACCGTCAAGGGCAAGGGTGGGCGCGAGCGCCTCGTGCCGCTGAACCAAGCGGCGCGGGCGGCGCTCGAGCGTTACCTCAACGTCGGGCGCGAGGAAGAGGACGGCGTCGCGCCGATGGTCAGGACCAAATGGCTGTTCGCCTCGCGCGGCGTGGAAGGCCACCTGACGCGCCAGCGGCTGGCGCAGGAGCTGAAGGAGCTGGCGGCCGAGGCCGGCCTCGATCCGGCGCGTGTCTCCCCGCACGTGCTGCGGCACGCCTTTGCCAGCCATCTCCTGGATCGCGGCGCCGACCTGCGCTCGGTGCAGCAGCTGCTCGGTCACGCCGACATCTCGACGACGCAGATCTATACCCACGTGCTGGAAGAGCGCCTCAAGAAGCTCGTCTTCGAGCACCACCCCCTGGCGGCACGGAAGGTGAAATAGGCGGCGAGCAACGCCAGCCTACTGCTCCTGGCCTTCCGAGGGCCACGGTTGGTACCCAAACAATGGCAATGATCTCCGTAATGATCTATATGCCTGCCATGAGTACCAATGCCATGAGCCGCAGTACCGGGATTGTCCCCAGGGCGGACAATGCCATCTACATGGCTCCCAGCGGGGAGCTTCAGCTCGACGTCCGGATCGACAGCGAGACGGTCTGGCTGACTCAGGCGCAAATGGCCGAGCTTTTTGGCAGCTCGCAGCGCATGATGTCACATCACATAAACAACGTGTTCTCTGAGGGAGAGTTGGATCGTGAGAACAATATACAAAAAATGTATATTGATCGGTCCAAGAAGCCCGTGACGCAACATAGCCTGGATGTGATCATCTCCGTAGGCTACCGCGTCAAGTCGCCCAACGGCATCCATTTCCGGCAGTGGGCTACGCGCATCCTTCGGGAAAGACTGATTGGTGCCCATCGTCAGCGGCAACTCGAGCAAGGGCGCCTGGAAGCTCTGGGCGCACTCGCCTCGAATGTGCTCACCCAGGAAGAGGCACGCGCCCTACTGAGCATCATTGGGCGATTTTCCAGCTCCTGGCAGATGCTCCGGCAATACGACGAGAACCAGCTGCCAGAACGTCCGGCTGCGCCGACAAGGCGAGTCAAGCGTTTGACGGCCAGGCAGGCGCACGCGGCCGTTGCAACGCTGAAGGCCGAGTTGATGCAAAAGGGCGAAGCGAGCGACCTGTTCGGGCGCGAGCATAGCGATGGCCTTGCCGGCATACTTGGCAACATCGAACAGACCTTCGGCGGCAAGGCACTCTACCCGAGCGTCGAGGAGCGGGCGGCAGCCTTGCTGTACTTCGTCATCAAGAACCATCCGTTCACCGACGGGAACAAGCGCATCGGCAGCCTGCTGTTCGTCCATTTCTTGGAAAAGAACGGGTGCTTGTCGCGCCCCGACGGGAGCCAGCGTTTCGATGCGAATGCGCTGGTGGCGGTCGCGCTGCTCGTCGCCGAGAGCGATCCGAAGCAAAAGAGCCTGGTCATGCGGCTCATCATGGCCATGCTGTCGTGATCGCCGTGCTGACCGCTCTCTACTGAACGCTCGTCCTGGCGTTCCGGCGGGCGTTTCTTGCTCGTGTCACCTTGATCGGAACGCCAGCTTGACTCCCGCCCCACACCTGCGAAAAGTCGCGCCCAAACAAGGGCCTTGAGCACGAGAGCAAGGCAGCGCGAGCTGATGGACCGACCTGTAGCCGTTCGAACCTATCTCGATTTCGAGAAGCCGATCGCCGAGCTCGAGAGCAAGGTCTCCGAGCTCAAGACGCTCGCCGGCGACGACGACGCTTCGGTGTCGATCACGGAGGAGGTCGTCAGGTTGCAGCAGAAGGCGCACCAGGCGCTCGTCGACACCTATGCCAAGCTGACCCCCTGGCAGAAGACGCAGGTGGCGCGCCACCCCGAGCGCCCGCATTTTCTCGATTACGTCGACGCCTTGGTCGAGGACTTCACGCCGCTGGCGGGCGACCGCTACTTCGGCGAGGATGCCGCCATCATGGGCGGGCTGGGGCGTTTCCGGGGCCGGCCGATCGCCATCCTGGGCCACGAGAAGGGCTCCGACACCGAGAGCCGCATCAAGCACAACTTCGGCATGGCGCGTCCGGAGGGCTATCGCAAGGCCATCCGGCTCATGGATCTTGCCGAGAAGTTCGGGCTGCCCGTGGTGACCCTCATCGACACGGCGGGTGCCTACCCCGGCATCGGCGCCGAGGAGCGCGGCCAGGCAGAGGCCATCGCCCGCTCCACCGACCGTTGCCTGTCACTCGGCGTGCCGCTGATCGCCGTCGTTATTGGCGAGGGCGGCTCGGGCGGCGCGGTGGCCATCGCCACGGCCAATCGCGTGCTGATGCTCGAGCATGCGATCTATACCGTGGCGTCGCCGGAGGCGGCCGCCTCCATCCTGTGGCGCGACTCGGCCCGCGCGATCGACGCGGCGACCAGCATGAAGATCACGGCGCCGGACCTCAAAGGGCTGGGCATCATCGACGTCGTCATCCCCGAGCCCGTGGGCGGCGCGCACCGCGATCCGGCCCTCATGTTCCGGCGGACCCGCGATGCCGTGAGCAAGGCCCTGGGCGAGTTCTCAGGCATGAGCGCGGAGGCCATTCGCCGCCAGCGCCAGGACAAGTTCCTGGAAATCGGCCGCAATCTTTGACAACCGGCGGTCAGGGTTCTCCGTGTTGCAGGTGGCACGGCAAGCCCGATTAACCACCGTTTGCAGTCATCCAAGGGCCGCCGCAAATGGATGGCTATTTGGACACACCCGGATGGTTCCGTTCACAGGCCCCCTGAGGAGGGGTTTTGCCGCTGTTAACCCAATGTTAACCTTTATGAAATATTGGTGACCGGCGGACGCTGGGGGCTCGGTCGTATGAGTCGGATTATCCTTGGCAGCATCGTGAAGCGCGCCGCCGGCATCGTGTCGGCGGTGGCGGTTGCTTGCGCGCTCGCATCCTGCTCCATGATCGACATTGCCCCGCACCTGCGCCCCTTGCCGAAGGAGACCATGATGCTCCTCGGCAAGCGCGGCATGGATGCCCAGGCCCCGATCTTCATCCGCATCTTCAAGGAGGAATCCGAGCTCGAGCTCTGGAAGCTGCGCGACGACGGCCGCTTCTATCACCTCAAGACATATCCGATCTGCAATTGGTCCGGCGATCTCGGCCCCAAGGTGCACCAGGGCGACAAGCAAGCGCCGGAGGGGTTCTACACCGTCACGCGCGAGCAGATGAACCCCGACTCCAATTATCACCTGGCCATGAACCTGGGTTACCCGAACGCCTATGACAAATCGCAGCGGCGCACCGGGGAGTTCCTGATGATCCACGGCAAGTGCAAGTCGGCAGGCTGCTATGCCATGACCGATGCGCTGATCGAGGAGATCTACGCGATCGCGCGTGAGTCCTTTCTGGGTGGCCACGATGCCTTCCATGTGCACGCCTTCCCGTTCCGCATGACGCGGGAGAACATGACGCGCTACGCCGGCCACGAGGCGTATCCCTTCTGGAAGACGCTGAAGGAAGGCTACGACTACTTCGAGCTGGCACGCCAGCTGCCGACGGTGGCCGTCTGCAATCGCCGCTACGTGGTCAATGTCTCCATGCGGGGCGGCGATCCCTCGCGGCTCGATCCCCAGGCCGCATGCCCAACCTTCCTCAGGCCGAAGCCGGACCCGTTCAAGCCGAAGCCCGGGGAGCAGCTTGCCGAGCAGATCGTCGTGCCCGGCCCGAAAATGCACGGCGTGGTCGGTGCCGAGGACAACGCCACCCGCTCGGGCCTGATGACCACCGGCTCGACCCTGTTCGGCTCCGGCCAGGCTCCGCGCACGAGTTTTGCTCCGGCTCGCTGAGGCCGGCGTGCACCGTGGTGCTGCTCAGCCACAGCTCTGCATTGCGATCGGAATCGGATCGAGGTTAACCTTGTGCGGCTCCGGCTGCTTGCCGGTTCCGGAAGTTGCCGATTTCCAGGAGTTGAGGTACGGCACCATCTCACAATATCGCCGCAGCGGGGCGGCAAGCTGGTGGAGTAGAGGGAGTCGCCCCGAATGCGAGTTGCGTTACGCCGCGCGTGGATGGGGGTTCGCGTCTGTACGCTCATCGGCGTGGGCGGCTTGGTAGCGCACCTGGCCGCCGTTTCGGTTACGCCGCGCAAGCACAACGCTCAAGCCGCGGCTCCCAGTGAAGAGCCTTCAGCCGCTCCCATAGCCTCCGCAGAGCCGTCCGCGGAGATGCCGCTGCCAGCCGCGACCACCACCGCGGATCGCGACCAGCGGCTCGCAGCGAAAGGCATGCGGGCGGGCAATCCGGTCATGATCCGAATCTTCAAGGCCGAGTCCCAGCTCGAGCTGTGGCTGCAGAAGGACGATAGGTTCGAGCTCTTCGCCGCCTACCCGATCTGCTACTGGTCCGGCAGGCTCGGCCCCAAGCTGCACGAAGGAGACAAGCAGGCTCCCGAGGGCCTCTACTCAGTGGCCCTCGACCAGATCCATCACAAGGGACGATGGCCACGCTCGCTCAACATCGGCTTCCCCAATGCGTTCGACAAAGCCTACGCCCGCACCGGCTCGCTCATCCTGGTGCACGGAGGCTGCACGTCGAAGGGCTGCTACGCCATGACCAACCCGGTGATGGAGGAGATTTACGGCCTGAGCGAGCGGGCTCTGCAGCAGGGCCAGGTCGCCATCCCGGTCCACATCTTTCCCTTCCGGATGACCGAAGCCAACCTGGCGGCCCAGGAGGGAAATCCCTGGCACCCGTTCTGGTCGAACCTCAAGCAGGCCTATCACCTTTTCGAGCGCACCCGCGTTCCGCCGAGGGTGAGCGTCTGCAACAAGAAATACCTGGTCGCCGAAGGCGAGGCGGCATCGAGCGTCTGCAGCGACGAGGAGCCCGGCGACATCCCTATGCCGATCGTGGAGGCCGAGAGCGGCGGCGTGAAGGCGGTCAAAGCGCGGAAAGTGGCGTCAAAGACGCATTCTCGTCGCTCTGCCGGCCGTAACGCGCGCAAAGCCTATGCGGCGGCCCGGCGTATGCGCACAAGCGATGCGGAGCCGCGGCGGCACTCCCATTGATCCAAGCTACTGCGCGCCGGCACGCGGATTGCGGTAGGCGAAGGCGGGAGCCGGCGCGACAGCTTCCTGCTCGGCTACCCGCGTGAAGGCTTCGTGAAACGATGACAGCTGGCAGGCGGGGTCGGCCTCGGCGGCCACGCCGGCGAAGGCGAAGGCCTGGCAGCGGCAGCCTCCCCAGTCGATCTCGCGCAAGGCACACGACCGGCACGGCTCGCGCATCCATGACGTGCCGCGAAACATCTCGAACGCGGCTGAATTGACCCAGATGTCCCGCAGTCGCCGCTCGCGCACATTGTCGAAGGCGAGGCCCGGGATGGTCTCGGCCGCATGGCAGGGAAGCACCTTGCCCGACGGCGTGATGTTGATGACGCCGCGGCCCCATCCGCCCATGCACGGCTTGGGACGCACGGCGTAATAGTCGGGCACCACGAAATCGATGACGAGGACGCCCTTGAGGCGCTCGCGCGCGGTCTCAACGAGGTCGGCGCTGTGCAGCACCTGGTCGCGCGTCGGCATCAGCGCTTGCCGGTTCTTCAGCGCCCAGCCGTAGTATTGCACGTGGGCGACCTCGAGCCGCTGCGCATCGAGGCTGATCGCCAGATCGATGATCTTGCCGAGGCTGGCGATGTTCTGGCGATGCACCGGCGCATTGATCGTCAGGGGCAGGCCGAGCGCCCGCACCCAACCGGCCACCACCAGCTTCTTGGCGTGGCCGTTGGCGTAGTGGGCGATGCGGTCCGCGTTGGGGGCGTCCGCGTCCTGGATCGAGATCTGCACGTGGTCGAGCCCGCGCGCCGCCAGGCCCTCGAGCCGCTCGCGCGTGAGCAGCACGCCGGCAGTAATCAGGTTCGAATAGAGCCCGACCTTGGCGGCCTGTGCGACGATCTCCTCCAGGTCGCGGCGCACGGTCGGCTCGCCGCCGGAGAGATGCAGCTGCAGGATGCCCAGGTCGGCCGCCTGCGCCAGAGCGTCGAGCCAGGTCTCGGTCGGCAGCTCGCTCACCGCGCGCTCCAGCGCCAGCGGGTTGGAGCAGTAGGGGCACTGCAGCGGGCAGCGATGCGTGAGCTCGGCCAGAAGCCCGACCGGCGGCGCGAGGCCGGCGGCCCTGCTGTCGGTCGGCTTGGTCTGCACATTCACGCCTTCACCACGCCCTTGTCGGCGAGCCCCTGCAGGAGGGAAACGACATCCGCGAGGATTTGCTCCTTGGGTGCATTGTAGGTGCCTGCCAGCTGCGCGGCGACGGCCTCGACGCTGCGGTTGCCGTCGCACAACTGCAGCACCGACACGGCGATGGCGTCGGGGGTGAAGACCCGCTCGGGCGCCAGCAGCACCCAGCGGTCGCGTGCCGTGTCGTGACGCATCTTGATGTGGTGGGCGAGCGCGGGGCGGGAGGCCGCCTCGATCACGATGCGCGCCGGCTTGCCCGCTTCCGTCATTTGCTCTCCGGGCGGAAGGCGCCGGGCGGGATCAGCCCGGGCGCGACATAGGCGTGATGCAGGGCGTCGAGCTGCGCCCACAGCACGTTGCACTTGAAGCGGACGGCGTCGATTGCGGCGGCCTGCAGCTCGGGCGTCGTGGCGTGGCGCTTGACATAGTCGAGCGCGAAGTCGGCATCGCGGTTGGCCTGATCGAGCCGGCGGCGGAAGTATTGCATCGCCCCCTCGCCGATGAAGGCATAGTTCTCGAGCATGCCGGAGATGCGCTCCTGGTGGATCTTGGGCGCGAACAGCTCCGTCAGCGACGAGGCGACGGCCTCCACCAGCGGCCGCTCGCGCACGAACGTGACGTAGGCCTCCACCGCGAAGCGGGTGGCCGGCAGCGCGCCATGCATGGAGACCACGTAGGCGCGATCGAGCCCCAGGGCGTCGGTCAGCACGAGCCAGCGCTCGATGCCGCCTTCCTCGGTGCCCGCGCCATCGTGGTCCAGAATGCGGTGCACCCACTCCCGCCGCAGCTCACGGTTGAGCACCCGGCTCATCAGCGCGGCGTCCTTGCGCGGCACGGCGGCCTGGTAGCAGTAGCGGTTGAGCGCCCACGCCTGCACCTGGCCCTTGTCGAGCTTGCCGCCGTGGAGCAGGCGATGGAAGGGGTGCTTGTCGTGGTAGCGCTCGGCGCCCACCTGGCGGATCGCCGCCTCGAGCTCGGCCGGGGCCATGACTGCGGGAGCGACACTCACAGCCGGATCTCCATGCCGTCGTGGGCGACCTCCCAGCCGGCGCGCTCGACGGCGGCGCGCTCGGGGCCATCTTCGCGCAGCACGGGGTTGGAGTTGTTCATGTGCACGTAGATGCGCCGCTTCACGCCAAGCGTCTCGAATGCCGCCATCGACCCGTCCGGTCCCGCCATGGAGATATGGCCCATGCGTTTGCCGGTCTTGGCCGACAAGCCCTGGGCGATCAGCTCGTCGTCAGTGTAGAGCGTGCCGTCGAACAGGACCAGGGCGGCGCCGCTCACGCGCCCCGCCAGACTTGAGTCCACGGCCGCGCACCCTGGAATGTAAAAGAACGCAGATCCACTCGATGCATCGCTCACCTTGAGCCCGAGCGTATCGCCAGCCTGCGTGCCGAGCGAGGGGCCCGCGGTCTCGTCCTCCATGTAGAGTGCGACCTTTCCCGGAACCGCGAACGCCTCGATCCGGAGGCCGGGCATCACCTCGATGCCCTTGTCGAGCGGCAGAGGAACGCGCGACACGCGGCTGCGGTCGAGGACATTGAAGATGGGGTTGGCCGCCAATATCGCCAGCACGCGCTCGGAGGCATAGAGGCCGAAAGCAAAGCCTTCGCGCAGGCTAAGGAGGCCAGCCACGTGATCGACATCGCCGTTGGTCAGCACAGCGGCTGCAATCGGGCTGGAGCGCAGGCCGTGGTCGCCTCGCGGCGCCAGCTCCGGCGTCGCCTCGATCTGCTGGCGCAAATCGGGCGAGGCGTTGAGCAGCACCCAGCGCACGCCGTCGGGGCTCACGGCCAGGGAGGATTGCATGCGGCGCCTGAGGCCCGGTTTGCCGGCGCGTACGTCGGCGCAGTTGCGGCAGTTGCAGTTGGCCTGCGGAAACCCACCGCCGGCCGCGGAGCCCAGCACCTTGACTATCATCGGGGAGCACATTCGAGGCCCGAAAACAGCAACGGCGGCCGTTGCATCGGCCGCCGCGCCAACTCTACGAATTTGGAGCGATCAGCTGCGATCGAGCTCCGCCGGCGCGTAGCTCGTCACCTCGAGCCCGACCTCTTGCTCCGTCACTTCCGGTTTATGCCATTCCAGCTTCATGGAGATCCTCCGGCTGACCAGTATGCCAAACCGCCAAATACGATCCTGCGTTCCAAAAACAATGTGCAGGGCAACGCCTCCAGCGTCAAGGGAATGCGCCTCACGTGGCGGTGATCGCATGGCCACGAATGGTGCTGCTGGCAACGATTTTGACGGCGCGAGCCCCGGCGCGCTAAGGAATTCAGCGGGATTGCCAATTCACACCAGCACTTGCTGAGACGCCAATGGCCAATGCACCAGCCGGGTCGGCCGCAACTCCGGAGCGCGAGCGTCCGCTACCACCCGGAAGCGGGCTTTTTGCCAAGCCCGAGGTGGTGCACGAGCAACGGGCCGACGGGTGCCATGTCCTGCGCTCGGCGCGGCGCCTTGAGGGCGTGCCGGCTTCCCTGGGCGTGCTGCTCGAGCGCGGGGCTGCGACCCATCCGGCGCGCACTTTCCTGGCCGAGCGGCAGGAGGCCGGCAGCTGGCGGCACCTCACCTACGACGAGGCGGCGCGGGCCGCCAACGCCATCGGCCAGAGCCTGCTCGATCGGGGCCTGGGGCCGGGGCGGCCGCTCCTGATCCTGGCCGAGAACGGCATCGACCACGGCCTGATGATGCTGGGGGCTATGCACGTGGGTGTGCCGGTGGTGCCGGTGTCGACGGCCTACGCGCGGCTGAGCCAGGACTTCGGCAAGCTCCGCTACATCTTCGATCTGGTCGAGCCTGGGCTTGTGTATGTCGACGATGCTTCGGCCTATGCCAAGGCGCTCGAGGCGATCGGGGCGACGCGGGTGGAAATCGTGGCAAGCCACGGGAGCCTCGGCGCCAAGGCGCTCACGCCGTTCTCCACGCTGACGGAGGTGAGGCCCACGCCGGCGGTCGACGCCGCCTTTGCCCGCGTGGGGCCGGACACGGTTGCCAAGATCCTGTTCACCTCGGGATCGACCGGCCAGCCCAAGGGCGTCATCAACACCCAGCGCATGATATGCGCCAACCAGGAGAGCGCCGCGGCGGCGTGGACGTTCCTTACCGACCATCCGCCGGTGATCGTCGACTGGCTGCCCTGGAACCACACCTTCGGCGGCAATCACAACTTCAACATGATGCTGCGCCACGGCGGCACCCTCTACATCGACGCGGGCAAGCCGGTGCCGGCCCTGATCGGGCGCACGGTGGCGAACCTGCGCGAGGTCTCGCCCACCATCTATTTCAACGTGCCGCGCGGCTACGCCATGCTGCTCGACCACCTGGAGAAAGACGAGGCGCTGCAGCAGAAATTCTTTGAGCGGCTCGATCTGCTCTTTTATGCGGCGGC
>DATEVP010000304.1:0-2593 GCA_035258465.1 Hyphomicrobiaceae bacterium | reverse complement strand
ACGAGCCGGGCAAAGAGGCCCTGCTTCGCCACCAGCTCGCGGAAGTTGCCGCGCTCCACGATGCGCCCGCCGTCGAGCACCAGGATCTGGTCGGCGCCGGCCACGGTGGAAAGGCGGTGGGCGATGATGAAGGTGGTCCGCCCGCTGCGGAGCCGGTCGAGCGCACGCTTGATCTTCGCCTCCGTCTCCACGTCGAGCGCGCTGGTCGCCTCGTCGAGGATCAGGATCGGCGCATCCTTGAGGATGGCACGCGCAATGGCGATGCGCTGACGCTCGCCGCCCGAGAGAGAGGCGCCGCGCTCACCGATCACGAACTGGTAGCCCTCCGGCTTGCGGCTGATGAAGTCGTGCGCTTCGGCGAGCGTTGCGGCCCGCGCCACGTCGGCGTCCGTGGCGTCCGGCTTGCCGATGCGGATGTTCTCCGCCACCGAGCGGTTGAAGAGGCCGGCATCCTGGAAGACGACGGCAATCGAGCCCCGCAGGGAGCTCAGCGTCACGTCGGCAATGTCATGGCCGTCGATCGTGATGCGGCCATCGTCGGGCGCGCGCAGGCGCTGCAGCAGGGCCAGCGTCGTGGTCTTGCCGGCGCCCGTCGGCCCGACCAGCGCCACCGTCTCGCCGGCCCGCGCCTCGAGGCCCACGTCGAACACGCCCTGATCGCTGTTGGCAAAGCGGAAGGTGACGTGCTCGTAGCGCACGGCGCCGGACACGTTCTCCAGCGGCTTGGCGCCGGGCTTCTCGCGCACGCCGTCGGTCGCGTCCAGCAGATCGAAATAGGTGCGCAGCGTCGGCGCATACTGGAAGATGCGCAGCGCGAAGCTGGACAGCAAATCGAGCTTGGTGATCAGCAGATTGGCGAAGGCAACGAAGCTCACGATCTCGCCGACGGTGATCTCGCCGCGCTGGGCGAGGACGGCGCCGACCGCGAACACGGCGACCATGGCAATCGTCGCCGCCGCGCGGGTCATCATGGTGAGCAGGCCCCACCAGGTCAGCACCGGGTATTGCGCGGCGAGCAGCTCGCTCATGATGCCGCGCATGGCCTGCACCTCGGCGGACAGGCGCGCATAGCTCTGCACGATCGTGACGTTGCCCAGGACGTCGCCGACGCGGCCGTAAACGTTGTTGTGGTACTGCTCGATGGCCGCTTGTCCGGCGCTTGTTTTGCGCATGACGATGATGTTGATGACGAAGTAGACGACGGCGAGCGCGCCGAGGATGGCGGCCATCTTGACGTTGACGGCCAGCGCCGTCGGGATCATGAAGACGAGGCCGATGAAGGCCGTCAGCTGCTCGCGAAAGAACGACAGCCACATCCAGAACAGGGCGTCCGTGCCGGCGAGGATGGTGCGCACGACGGCGCCGGAGCCCTTCTCGGCGTGGTAGCTGATCGGCAGGATGATGGCGCGCTCGAAACCGAGCCCGATCGCGGCCAGCCGCCGGCGATGCGCCAGCCGGTCGGCGACGACGGCAACGATCACGCCCGCGACGATGCCGAATATGCCGAGCGCGGCCCATATGCCGATGATCGGGAAGGCCTCCTGCCCGCGCGACAGCGCGTCGACCACCCTGCCGAACAGCAGCGGCTCCGCCAGCTGCACGACGGCAATGGCCATGCCGGAAATTGCCACCCAGACGGTGACGCTGCGTTCCGTGGCGAGCAGCCCGAGCGTCCGCTTGTAGACCTGCACGATCGTCATGGGCGCGTTCAGCGGGGCCGTTTCCTGAAAATCCGCAGCGTCTTGTAGGTGCCGGCGTCGTCGAAGCCCCTGGTCTTGGCGAGCTCTGCGGCGACGGCTTCCGCCTTATCGTAGGCGAACGAGCCCGTGTAGAAGTGGATCTCGCCGCCGGGCCTGACCTTGTCGGCCAGCAGCAGCGTCATGTCGAGATCGGTGAGCGCGCCATAGGCATCGCTCTCGGGCGTGCGGAACTCGCCGACATGGAACAGGGTGACGTAGTCGAACGCCGGCAGCAGCCGGGCGTCGAGCTGGTAGATGTCGCCGAAGTAGGCCTTGTAGGTGTGGCCGAGCCGCGGGTTCTTGATCAGCAGCTCGACATAGTCGTCGTATTCCTGCGGCGACGCCGTGATGCCGAGCACGGCATTGTTGGAGCCGTTCTCGGCCGTCCTCAGCCCGACGACGTGATGGTTGCCGGTGCCGAAGTGGAAGATGGTGGCGCCCTTGACGCCTTTCTCCTCCAGGTAGTCGAGGAAGTGCACGTCGCAAGGACACTGCGCCTCGTCGAGACTCCAGGTTTCGTTCCAGTAGTTCAGCTTGCTCATCGTCGTTGCGCCCGCGGGCCCTCGCTCGGGTTGGGTTATTTGACGCCGGCCAGCGCCGGGGCGGCGAGCGGTATCAGGGTTGCGCTCTCGGCGCGCCGCTCGAGCACCAGCTGGCGGTCGTGCAGCCCGGGCGGCGCCGCCCGCTGGCTGAGGCTGACGATGGTGGTGCCGGGGAGCTCGGCTTTCAGACGGGAGAGCAGCGCCTGCTGCGTCGCCTCCTCCAGCGCGGAGAGCGCTTCATCCAGGATCACTACGCGCGGCCGGTGGATCAGCAGCCGGGCGATGGCCAGCCGCTGACGCTCGCCGTTGGAG
>DATEVP010000303.1:0-3321 GCA_035258465.1 Hyphomicrobiaceae bacterium | reverse complement strand
GTGCGCTTCATGTGCAGCACGTCCTCCGGGTGCGGGCCGATCCCCCCTAAAATGCCGAACACGGATTGAATAAAGAACGGCGGCTTCACCACGCCGCGGTCGGCGAAGTGGCGCAGCGTGTAGAGGTGGCCGATGTCGTAGCACTCGATCTCGAAGCGCGAGCCGTTGTTGGCGCAGGTGGTCAGGATGTACTCGATGTCGGCGAAGGTGTTCTTGAACATGCCGGCGCGCGTGCCCTCGATGTAGGGCTTCTCCCAGTCGTATTTGAACGTCTTCTGGCGGGCAAGCATTGGAAACAGGCCGAAGTTCATGGTGCCCATGTTGAGCGACGCGATCTCGGGCTTGAAGGCCGCGGCCGGCGCCACGCGCTGCTCCACGGTCATGCCCATGCCGCCGCCGGTGGTGATGTTGATCACGCAGTTGGAGCGCTGCTTGATCACCTTGAGGAACGGCGCGAAGGCTTCCGGCGACTGATCGGGGCGGCCGTCCTTGGGGTTGCGCGCGTGCAGGTGCACGACGGCCGCGCCCGCCTCCGCCGCGCCAATCGCCGCGTCCGCGATCTCGCTCGCCGTGATCGGCAGGTGCGGCGACATCGACGGCGTGTGGATCGAGCCGGTGACGGCGCAGGTGATGATGACTTTGCGGCTCTTGGCCATGGCTGAGCGTCTCCTCGGGTAGGTTCGTTCGTCATCTTCTCAGACAAATGCCGCGCTTGTCATCCCGGTGCTTGTCACCGGGATCCATCTCTCCGCGAACTTTGGAGCGCGCGGTTGGGTGGATCCGGGCAACAAGTGCCGGGATGACAACGGTGCCGTCATTCGGATTGTGGCTGCCCCTTCTTGTGCGCCACCAGCGCGGCGAGGCGGTCGTCGCGCCAGCGCTGCTTGGCCAGGATGGCCTCGCTCGTGGGCGTCCGGCCCCAGCTCGCCGCCACGCGGGCGATGTTGTCGGCGCCCCACACCTCCGGCGTCACGGGGCGCGATGAGACGCGATAGAGCGTCTCGCCGTAGCGCGCGCAGTAGTCGGGCGTGCCGCCCGGCGCGTTGAGCTCGATGGTCTCGAACGGGCCCATGAAAGCCCACCGCAGCCCCAGCCCGTCGCGGATGGTCTTGTCGAGGTCCTCAGCCGACACGTAGCCCTCGCCGACGAGCCGCATCGCCTCCGACAGCAGCACCGCCTGCATGCGGTTCAAGACAAAGCCGTCGATCTCGCGCTTCACCACGATCGGCACCTGCCCGACGCCCTCGAAGATCGCCCGCGCGCGCTCGATCACGTCGGGCGCCGTGAACGTCGCACCCGAAAGCTCAACGATCGGCACCACGTGCGGCGGATTGACCGGGTGGGCGACCAGGCAGCGATGGCGGCCTTTCAGCGCTTGAGCAAACCGCGACGTGACGATGAAGGACGACGAGGAGGCGAGGATCGCATTCGCCGGGGCTGCGGCATCCAACTCGGCGAACACGGCGCACTTCACGTCGAGCCGCTCGGGCCCGCTCTCCTGCACGAAGTCGGCGCGCTCCACCGCCTCCACCAGCGACGCCGCGGCCTTGACGCGCTTTGCCGCAGCGGCCGGGTCCTTGACGAGCCCATGCGGCGCCACGTCCCGCAACGACTGCGCGATCAGCCCCGGCGCGGCAGCGAGCGTGGCGGGATCGGGGTCCCACAGGCGCACGTCCCAGCCTGCCCGCGCAAACACGTTCGCCCAGGCGCGCCCGATCAGGCCCACGCCGGCCAGGCCAACCGTCGGCATCTTCGTTTCCTCCTTCGATCGATCCGCCGTGACGTTCTCAGGTGCGGGTGGTGTGCAACACGGCGCGGACGGAGCGCTGCCAGCCGGCATACTTGCGCTCGCGCTCGGCCGCGGCCAGCGCCGGCTTGAAGGCGCACTCGAGCTTCCAGAGGTTGGCGAAGCCTTCGGCGTCGGGCCATACGCCTGCCTTGTGACCGGCGAGCCAGGCCGCGCCGAGCGCCGTCGTTTCCTGCACGATCGGCCGCTCTACCGGCGCATCGAGGATGTCGGCCAGGAACTGCATGGTCCAGTCGCTCGCCACCATGCCGCCGTCCACCCGCAGCACGGATTTGGCTTGGGCCGACCAATCGTTGTGCATGGCCTCCAACAGATCCCGCGTCTGGTAGCAGACGGCTTCCAGCGCCGCGCGGGCGATCTCCTTGGGACCGGTGCCGCGGGTGAGCCCGAGGAGCGCGCCGCGCGCCTCCGGCTGCCAGTAGGGCGCGCCGAGGCCGACGAAGGCCGGCACCAGGTAGACATCCTGCGCTGTGTCCGCGGTCGCGGCGAGCGCGCCGCTTTCCGGTGCCGAGGCGATGACCTTTAAGCCGTCGCGCAGCCACTGCACCGCCGCGCCGGCGATGAAGATGGCGCCCTCCAGCGCATAGGTGCGCTTGCCGCTAATCTGGTAGGCAACCGTGGTCAGCAGCCGGTTGTGCGAGGCGACGGGCTTTTCGCCCGTGTTGAGCAGCGCAAAGCAGCCCGTGCCGTAGGTCGCCTTCACCATGCCCGGCGCGAAGCAGGCCTGGCCGATGGTCGCCGCCTGCTGGTCGCCCGCCACGCCCAGGATCGGCAGCGCGCCGCCGAGGATCGAGGCTTCCGTGGTGCCGAACGCGGCATTGCAGTCGCGCACCTCGGGCAGGATCGAGCGCGGAATATTGAAGAGATGGAGAAGGTCTTCGTCGAACTGGCCCTTGGCTATGTCGTAGAGCAGCGTGCGCGAGGCGTTGGTGGCGTCGGTTGCGTGCACCCGGCCGCCGGTCAGCCGCCACAGCAGAAACGTATCGATGGTGCCGAAGGCGAGATGACCGGCCTTGGCCAGTGCGCGTGCGCCCTCCACGTGGTCGAGCAGCCAGGCGATCTTGGTCGCCGAGAAATAGGGATCGAGCAGCAAGCCGGTCTTGGCTGTGACGGCGGGCTCGTTTCCGGTCTCCTTCAATTTGCGGCACGCTTCCGCGGTGCGGCGGTCCTGCCAGACGATGGCGCGGTGGATCGGTTTGTCCGTCCGGCGGTCCCACAGCACGCAGGTCTCGCGCTGATTGGTGATGCCGACTGCGGCGATATCGGAGGCGGCAAGTCGGGCGCCGGCGAGAGCCTGTCGGGCCGTCTCCACCGTCGTGCGCCAGATGTCCTCCGGGTCATGCTCCACCCACCCCGGGGCCGGGTAGTGCTGCGCAAATTCGCGCTGCGCCAGCCCCAGGACACCCAGGTCCGCGCCGAAGGCGATGGCGCGGCTGGAGGTGGTGCCCTGATCGAGTGCGAGGATCGTGCCGGGCTTGGCCATCTCCCTCTCCTCCGACGGTATGGCGGGGCCT
>DATEVP010000302.1:0-2091 GCA_035258465.1 Hyphomicrobiaceae bacterium | reverse complement strand
AGCGGCGTCCGGCTCTTGGCCGCCTCGCAGATGCCTGTCAGCGCATTGGTCAGGCCTGGCCCCGAGTGCACGCTGACCAGCGTGAGCTCGCCCGTCGCCTTGGCATAGGCATCGGCCATGCTGGCCGCGTTGCACTCATGGCGCGCGGAGACGAACTCGACGCCGGCTTCCACCAGCGCATGGCTGATCTTGAAGTTGGCGGTGCCGAGCAGGCCAAAGCATCGCTTCGCGCCCAGGGCCGCCAGATCGCGGGCAAGGATCGAGGCGACGGTTGCAGTCTTATCCATGCGTTTGAGCGCCAATCATCGCTATCCAACGAGCAGATTCGGCAGCCAGGTGGCGATGGCCGGAAACAGCAGGAGCAGGCCGAGCAGGGCAATGCCCAGGATCAGGTATGGCACGACCGCCTGGAAGATATGGCCCGTCGTGACCTCGGGCGGGGCCACGCCGCGCATCGTCATGAGAAGCAGACCGTGCGGCGGAAGCAGCAGGCCGAGCTGCATGCAAATGAGGAAAAGCACGCCAAACCAGATCGGATCGATGCCGAGCCGTATCACCAGCGGCATGAAGATCGGCAGTGTGATCAGCATCATGCTGACCTGGTCGACGAACACGCCCAGCAAAATCAGCAGGAGCATCATGAGCGCCACCACCGCCAGCGACGACAAGTCGTGGCCGAGGATGGTCGAAACGAGCCCCTCGGTTGCACCCGAGAAGCTCAAGATCTGCGAGAAGGTCGTCGCCCCAAGAATGATGAACAGGATCATCCCCGAGATCGCGACCGTGCCCTGCAGCGACTTGGCGAGGGCCTCGCGGCTGAGCGCCCCGTAGAGCGCGGCCATCGCCAATGTGGCGATGGCGCCGAGCGCGGCCGACTCGGTCGGCGTCGCGAGCCCGCCCGACATTGCCCCAACCACGACGGCGAAGATCAGCACCAGGGGCACGACATAGAGCAGGAGCAGACGCCAGCTCTGCCAGCTCGAGTGCCGCTCGATCGGCGTCTTCGGAGCCAGCGAGGGCGTCAGCTGCACCCGCACGATGATGTAGGCGACGAACGCCACCGACAGCATGAGGCCGGGGACGATGCCGCCGATCAGCAGCTTGGAGATCGAGATGCCCGACAGACTGCCGAGCAGCACGGTGAGCGCCGACGGCGGGATCAGCATGTCGACTGCGCCGATCGCCATGATCGGGCCCGTTGCCATGGTTGGGTGATAGCCGCGCGCCAGCATCACGGGCAGCATCAGCGAGCCCAGCATTGCGGTCGTGGCGATGGTCGAGCCGGAGATGGCCGAGAATATCGTGCCGGCGACCACCGCAACGATGGCGAGCCGCCCTGGCACCTGCTGGATCAGCCGCTCGACACCGTCGATCACCTTGATGGCGAGGCCGGTGTGGAACAGAACCTCGCCCATGAGAATGAACAGCGGGATGGGGGTGAGGGAAAAGCTCATCACCGACAGGATGCTGTTGCGCACGGCTTGGGCGAGGCCTGCCTCACCCCCCAGGAACAGCCAGGCGCCCACGATGTTGATGGCGACGAAAGACAGCGCCACCGGCATGCCGATGAGCAGCAGCGCCGTCGAGCCACCAAGCAGGAGCAGGGCGGCCGTCTCCCACGTCATGGCTCAAGAGCCCCGTTTGCGCGGCGCGTGCATTGCGGGCGCGGCGGCACGCGTGGTCATGAGGCGGACACCGCATCGCTGCGCGGCGCGCGGGCGCCCAGGGACAGCCGGTGCATGCGGAAGACGAACTCAATCGAGACAGCGATAAAAGCGAGCGGCATCGGCACCAGCAGCCACCACTCCGGGATCACGAGCGTCTTGATCGAGACCGCGCCGGCGATGTAGCTGGCGGCGAGCACCTTGAACCCGTAGCGCACGAAATAGAGGCAGCAGGCGAGACCGAGGATGTCGCCGATCCACTCCAAGAGCCAGCCGATCTGCGGGGGCAGCGCGCGCAGCAGGATATCGACACGTATGTGCTGGCCCCGGCGCAACAGCCACGGCGCGCTGAGCAGCGTGACCAGGTAGAGGATGTACTCGCACACCTCGTTGCTCCAGGCGACGCCGCCGAGCCCGACGTTCCTCA
>DATEVP010000301.1:0-2399 GCA_035258465.1 Hyphomicrobiaceae bacterium | reverse complement strand
CCGCGCCTTCTGGGTCGGTCTCCTCGTCGTCAGCCTGTCGCTCGTCTCGGGCCTTGCCACCTACCTGATCCTGACCGGCCTCACCCCGATCGTGCCGCGCAACGAGGTCGTGCTCGGCGTGCTGTTCGCCAACATCCTGCTCGCCCTGGCCATGGTCGTGGTCATTGCCGTGCAGGCGGTGGGCCTGCGCCGCGCCTGGAAGAAGAAGGTGGCCGGCGCTCGCCTGCACGCGCGCATCGTCGCCCTCTTCAGCATCATCACCGCCTTGCCGGCCCTGCTGCTCGCGGTCGCCGCCACCACCACCTTTTCCCGCTCGCTCGACAACTGGTTCAACCGGCAGACGACCTCGATCGTCATGAGCTCCCTCGACGTGGCCCATGCCTACCTCGAAGAGCACGGCCAGGTCATCCGCACCGACATCGTCAACATGGCCAAGGACCTCGACGATGCGGCGCCGGGCCTGGCCGGCGACAAGCGCAAGTTCCGGGATCTGGTGTTTGCACAAGCGAGCTTGCGCGACCTTCCTGTTGCCTATGTCGTCGATGCCAAGGGCGGCGTCGAGGTGGCGGCGCTCGAGGACGACAAGATCCCCTACGTTCCCCCGCCCGAGCACCTGATCCGCGCGGCCGAGCACGGCCAGGTGCCACTGCTGATGCCGGTCAACACCTTCCGTGTCGCCGCCATCACCAAGCTGCACAATTATCCAGGCTCCTACCTCTATGTTGCCCGCGGCGTCAGCCCGACGGTGGTCGGCCATCTGCGCCGGACCGAGGCCGGCGTTGCCGAATACGAGCAGCTGCGCCAGCGCCGCGGCGGGCTCAAGGTCGCTCACGGCCTGATGTACTTCATGATCTCGCTGACGGCGCTCTTGGCCGCCATCTGGGTCGGCCTGTGGTTCGCCGGGCGCCTCGTCGCCCCGATCCGCCGCCTGATCAGCGCCGCCCAGCAGGTGGCCAAGGGCAACCTCAAGGTGGAGCTGCCGATCCGGCGCGGGGAGGGCGACCTGCGCCGCCTGTCGATGAATTTCAACCACATGACGCAGCAGCTCTCGCAGCAGCACAACGAGCTCGTGACCACCAACACCCAGCTCACCGAGCGCCGGCGCTTCATGGAGGCGGTGCTCTACGGCATCTCGGCGGGCGTCATCGGCCTCGATCCTTACGGGCGCATCACGCTGGCCAACCGCTCGGCCGAAAAGCTGCTGGGACGGCCCGAGACCAGTCTCGTTGGTCGCGAGCTGGCCGAGGCCGTGCCGGAGTTCCGCGGGCTTCTCGAGGAGAGCCAGGACCCCAACGCCAAGGCGCGGTCCCAGCATCAGGTGACGCTGGTGCTCGACGGCGAGGAGCGCACGTTCTCCGCGCGCCTGACGCACGAGGCGCAGGACGAGGAGGACTACGGCTCGGTGCTGACCTTCGACGACATCACCGGCCTGGTCGCTGCGCAGCGCACATCGGCCTGGGCGGATGTTGCCCGCCGCATCGCCCACGAGATCAAGAACCCGCTGACCCCCATACAACTCTCAGCCGAGCGCCTGCGCCGCAAGTACGGCAAGGTGCTGACCGAGGATCGCGAGGTCTTCGATCTGTGCACCGACACCATCATCCGCCAGGTCGGCGACGTGACGCGCATGGTCGACGAGTTTTCGGCCTTCGCGCGCATGCCCAAGCCGCAGATGGAGGATCACGACATCCGCGACGTCGTGCGCGCCGCCGTGCTCGACCGCCAGATGGCCTCGCACGACATCACCTTCGACAAGAGGCTCCCCAACGAGCCGGTCATCGTCTCGTGCGACCGGCGGCTGATGTCGCAGGCCATCAGCAATCTGGTCAAGAATGCCGAGGAGGCGATTCACGCCTACGCCGACAACCCCGATCGGGAGACCGGATGGCGCGGGCGCATCGAGACCGTCGTGCGCCGCGACGGCGATCGTGTCGACATCGAGGTCATCGACAACGGGCCCGGCCTGCCCAAGCACAACCGCACGCGCCTGCTCGAGCCCTACGTCACGACCAAGGGCAACAAGGGCACGGGCCTGGGCCTTGCCATCGTGCAAAAGAGTGTCGAGCAGCACGGCGGCACGCTTTCCCTGGAGGACGCGCCGCCGGCCCCCGGCCGCGCGCACGGCGCCCTCCTCCGTATCACCCTGCCGGTGGGCGTCCGCAGCCCGCGGTCAGCCAAGCACGAGCAACCTGAACCTGCTGGCGCCGGCGGCGGCGCGTGATCGCCACAGATACAAGGAGCGACCCATGGCATCTGACATCCTGATCGTTGATGACGAGGCTGACATCCGCGAGATGGTTGCCGGGATTCTGCAGGACGACGGGCACCGCACCCGCATTGCGCGCGACTCCGACGAGGCCCTGAAGTCGGTGGAGGAGAGGCGCCCGCAGCTGGTCATC
>DATEVP010000300.1:0-3928 GCA_035258465.1 Hyphomicrobiaceae bacterium | reverse complement strand
GTGGATCAGCCGCGGAACCTCGCAAAATCCGTAACCGTGGAATAGAATAAAGCCTCGGATTTGCCCGATTTTTCTGGTTGAGCAACGACATGGCGGATAATCGGAAGGTCTTCCGGGCGCGCCGTCTTGCTTTTGGCGGGCGCTTCTTTCCGCGCGCCTGCATTTTTGGCGCATCGCTTGCGCTTTACGCCGCCTGTGTGCCCGCCCAAGCCCAGGACACCGGGCTTAGAAATGGCACCGCGTCGCTTGCCGCCGGCAAATACGACGCTGCGGTGCGGCAGCTCTCGGCCACCATCAATTCCGATAGCGCCTCGCCGGGCGATGCCGCCAAGGCCCTTTATCTCCGAGGCATCGCCTATCGCAAGATGGGCGAGCCGGCCCGCGCCGCCGCCGATCTGGGCGCGGCCATCTGGCTTGGGTTGCCCGAGCCGGACAAGGTCAAGGCGCTGGTCAATCGTGGGCTCGCCTTCCAGGCGGCGGGCCTCAGCAAAGAAGGCGAGGCTGAGCTCGCCGCGGCGCGCAAGGCCGGGGGGAGCCGCGCGGTCGACGATCTCATCGCCGAAGGGGGAGGTGCGCCCGCAGGCGCTGCCGCCATTGCCGCCTTTGCCACCGAAGTGCGCCCCGAAGCCGAGGGCGGGTCGAGCACGACTGCCGCCGGCGGAGAAGCTCCAGCGTCTCAGTCGGAACCGCCCACCCGTACGGCCAACGCGTCGCCAGGCGCCTGGAGCACGTCTGTCGCGAACGAGTCGAAGCCGCCCAACAGCAGCGGCGGCAACCGTCTCACCCGCTGGTTCGGATCGGTGACCGGCTCGTCGGCATCGGAGCCCGCCGCTCCAGCGCCAGCGCCGGCCCCTACACCAGAGCCTGCGGCTCAGCCAAGCAAGCCCGCGCCCCAGCCTTCTGCCGCAACCACGAGCTCGAGTTGGTCCACCACGACCGACACGCCAGATGCCGCGGCGAGCACTGGCGAGAGCAAGAGCCGCTGGGCCCGCCTGTTCAACCGAAGCGCTAACGCGGAGCCGGAGGCGCAACCGGCGGCGGCCTCGTCAGCCGGCGGCGCTTACCGCCTGCAGCTTGCCACCAGCCGCTCGGAGGAGGAGGCGAACGCCCTGTGGAAAAAGGTGTCGCAGAACCAAGGCCTCGCCGGTATCCGGCCGGAAATCGCCAAGGTTGAGATCGGCAGTTTCGGCACCTTCTACAGCCTCAGGATCGGGCCCTTCCCGGACAAGGCGGAAAGCCTTAAGGTCTGCAATGCCTTGAAGCGAAGCGGAATCGATTGCTCTCCCGCGACGCCTTGACCCGCTTATCCCCGCATGAGGCGTCGAGGCGCAGCCCACGTCCCCGCGTATCACGCCAGTCCTCACATCTGTAAAGAGGATGTGCTAAGGCGCTTCCCCGGCGCGACATGTCGCAGGACCCCATGGCAAGCAGTAGATACCTTTGGACCGTCGTTGTGAAAGCTCCATGAAGATCAAAAACAAGCCAGTCTCCGAGCAAGAGAGCGCAGTGCCCGAGCCGCTGCAGGACCATCTCGTCCTCCTCGGGGCAGAGGAGCCCCACTCCTCTCATCTCGGCGCGCGGCTGCGGGGCTATTTCCTCACCGGCCTGATCGTCGTGGGCCCGGTGGCCATCACCATCTACGTCGTGTGGTGGTTCATCAATCTGGTCGATGGCTGGGTCAAGCCGCTCATCCCCAAAGCTTATCTGCCCGAGACTTATCTTCCCTTCAATGTGCCGGGCGTCGGCCTCATCGTCGGCATCTTCGGTCTGATGGTGATCGGCGCGCTGACGGCCAATCTGTTCGGCCGCACCATCGTCAGCTACGGCGAGATGATGCTCGACCGCATGCCGGTCGTGCGCGGCGTGTACCGTCTGCTCAAGCAGATCTTCCAGACGATCTTCTCCAAGAGCGGGACCTCCTTCAAGCGGGTCGGCGTCATCGAATTTCCCCGCAAGGGGCTTTACGCACTGGTCTTCGTGTCCGGTGAGCCGCCCGCCGAGGTGAAGCAGAAGCTCGGTAACGGCGAGGCGCTCATGACCGTGTTCATGCCGAACGCGCCGAACCCGACCACCGGCTTCGTCATGTTCATGCCGGCGAAGGACGTCACCCTGCTCGACATGGCGCTTGAGGACGGCGCCAAGATGGTGGTCTCGGCAGGTCTGGTGGCGCCGCAGCAGGACGCGCTCAAGACTCTCGCGGAAGAGGCCAGGGCCAAGAAGCCGGTGCCGGAGGAGGAACCCGTCGTGTAGACGCGTTGCTCTATCATTTTCTCGCTCTACCGCAGCCGCAAACAAGAAGTGTCCGGGTAGATCGAAGAGCCAGGGCATGTCATGATTGAGGCATGGACCTAGAAGTCGCCCGGAAGTCGCTGTCCAAGCGGAACGCGTTCTCTACGAAAAAGATCGCGTTCGTTGCCGTCGCCTGCCTGGTGCTTGTTGCGGGCATTGGCTTGCGCGCGAGTCACTATTTCGGTGGAACGTCGGCGGAGAGCGAGCCGGCTGCGGTTGAAGCGCCTGTACCTGCGCCTTCACCTGCACCTGCGCCTGTAGCTGCACCTGAGGCGGCGTCGCCGTCCAACACAGAGCCAGCCGAGTCGGTCCCTGAGACGGCGCCTGCCACGCAGGAAGCCGCACCTGCGCCGAGTGAACCCGCTGGACAGGCTGGCGATGCGGCTGAGCAGGCCGCGCCGGAAGGCGATGCGGTTGAGCAGTCTGAGCAGGCCGATTTTCCTGGCTCCGGCATGATCCTCGTCGCCAGAAAGCCTGTCGAGGTGTTGGCAAGTCCGTCAGCCTCCGCCCCGGCCATGTACGGCTTTCCGGCCGGCCGGCCGTTCCGTGTTATCGGTCGCGAAGGCGGCTTCGTCCAGATCAAGGACTTGAAGAGCAGCGCGAGCGGCTGGATCGACGAGGCCGCCCTCGCGGCGCCGCCGCCGAGCGCACCGACCGTCGCAGCGCCGTCTCAATCGAAGCCGGGCGCGGTCAACCGGAAGCCGGCTACCGCGTCGGCCGATCCGAAGCCAAAAGCGGCCAAGAAGGGCACTCCGGTTACCGCCGAATCCGAGCCGGCCGCCGAGCCTGATCCCGCCCAAGCGCGCAGGCCCCCCGTTCTATTCGGCCGAGGCGGATTCTTCGGAGGAATCTTCGGCGGCGGCAACGCCAATTAGCGTCGAACCGTGTAGTTCGCTTGGCGCTGCTTCAAGCGTCAGCCGGCGCGCATCAGCTTGACCGCGTCGTCCCGCTCGAAGAGATAGAGCAGAAGTTTCAGCGTTTCGGCATCCTGCCCCTTCAGCTCGGGATCGCGCGATAATGTGAGCCGCGCCTGGTCGCGCGCCGCCTCGAGCAACCCCTGGTGCTCAGGCAGGCTGGCAATGCGGAACAGCGGCAGTCCGCTCTGCCGCGTGCCGAGCATCTCGCCGCCGCCGCGGAGCTTCAAATCCTCCTCGGCGATGACGAACCCGTCCTCGGTCCGGCGCATCACATTGAGCCTCTCCCGGGCCGCCTCCGACAGAGGTTGGCGGTAGAGCAGGATGCACGAGGACTCCTTGGCGCCCCGACCCACCCGGCCCCGCAATTGATGGAGCTGGGCGAGACCGAAACGCTCGGCATGCTCGATGATCATGATCGACGCATTCGGCACGTCGACGCCGACCTCGATGACGGTGGTCGAGACCAGGATCGAGAGCGCGCCTACGGCGAACGCCGCCATGACGCGATCCTTGTCTTTCCCCGCAAGCCTGCCATGCACGAGCCCCACGCGATCGCCGAACCGCTTGGCGAGTTCGGCGTAGCGCGCCTCGGCCGCGGCGATGTCGAGGACCTCCGACTCGGCGACGAGGGGGCAGACCCAATAGGCCTGCGCGCCGCTCTTGAGGGCACGCTCGATGCCGCCGATCACCTCGTCGAACCGTTCCAGCGGCACGGTGCGGGT
>DATEVP010000299.1:0-2667 GCA_035258465.1 Hyphomicrobiaceae bacterium | reverse complement strand
ACGATCCCGCGATTCTGCCGAACACGGCACCGTTCATGAGGCCCGTCCCGCCCGGATAGTTGAAGTAGAACAAGCCGCCGACCAGCTCGCCGGCCGCGTAGAGGCCGGGAATGACGGCCCCTTCCGTGTCGAGCACACGGGCGCTGGTGTCGATCTTGAGGCCGCCGAAGGTGAACGTGAGCCCGCAGGTCACCGCGTAGGCCTCGAACGGTGGCGTGTCGATGGTGTTGGCCCAGTTGGATTTCGGCACCGCGAGGCCTTTCGTGCCGCGGCCGTCCTTCACATTGGGGTCGAACGGCACCTCGGTCATGACCGCCTTGTTGTAGGTCTTGATGGTCTCCAGGGCTTTCGCGGCGTTCACGTCGTCGAGCTTCTGCACCAGCTCCTCGAGCGTGTCGGCGCGCACCTTGGTGACGCGCTTGATGCGATACTCGTCGCGAAGCATGGGGATGATCTTGGCATCGAACACCTGCCAGGCGAACTGGCTCGGCTGCATCAGGATCACGCGGCCGTACTTCGCGTAGGTGTAGTTGCGGAAGTCGGCGCCCTCGTCGACGAAGCGCTCCCCATTGGCATTGATCATGATGCCCCAGGGGTAGGAGTGCTTCTGGAAGTTGTCGCCGACGGTGAGGTCGCCGAACTCCGGCGCGTTGCGGTCCCAGCCGACCGCGTGGGCGCCGGACCAGTTGCCGGTGGGCATGGCGCCGATGTCGAGCGCCATGCGGATGCCGTCGCCGGTATTGAAGCGCGTGCCGCGCACCTTGGCGAGCTCCCAGCCGGGGCCCAGGTAGCGCGTGCGCATCTCGGCGTTGGCCTGGAAGCCGCCGGCAGCCAGGATCACGCACTTGGCCATCACGTCGGCGGTCTTGCCCGCGCGCTTCACGCGCACGCCCTTGACGCCATCGTCGTCGGCGATCAGGGACACGGCGCGGGCGCCGTAGGCGACGGCGACCATGTTCTTGCGCGCGATCTCGGTGAGGGAAGCCACCAAGCCTGGTCCACCGCCCCAGGCCTCCACCGTCAAGCCGCCCCAGAACTTGAACTTGCCGCCGATCCTGTAGGCCTGCCGGCCCCAGATCGGCACGAAGCGCACGCCTTTGTCGCGCATCCAGAGCATCGTCGATTTGCTGCGGGTGACGAGCTGCTCGCACAGGTCCGGGTCGGTGCGGTACTCCGTGATGCGGCCCATATCGTCGAAGAATTTCTCGGCCGAGTACGTGCCGAAGTCGGAATTGGCGACCTCCTCGTCGGTCAGGTCCGGCATCAACGCGCGCAAGTCCTCGACGCCGTCGTAGACGCAGCGAAATGCCCCCGCGGTGAACCGGCTGTTGCCGCCCGCTTCGTCTTCCGGCGCGCGCTCCAGCACCAGCACCGATATCCCCTGCTCCGCCGCCGCCAGAGCCGCGCAGAACGCCGCATTGCCCGCGCCTACGACGACCACGTCCACGGAAGGGGGCAACGCCGCGCTCATGATGTCTGTGATCCTCTCTGGCGGTCGCGGCTAGCCTGCGGCAGGGAAGCCCATGTTCGCAAGCTTTTCGGCGCTCGCGATGATGTCGCGATCAGGATTGCGCGAGATGATCTCCAGCATCGGCCGCGCGTTGTAGCCGACCGCTGCCAGCGCGCGTGGCACCGCCGCGAACGGCACGGTGCCCTCGCCGACCGGATCGTGACGGAAGGTGCGCTGGCCGGTGTCGGACAGGTGCACCAGCGCAAGCCGATCGCGGCAGCGCACAAGGCCGGTGGCAAAGTCCTCGCCGATGAAGTGCGCATTGGCGACATCATAGACGACACGCAGGGCGGCATTGCCGTAGGTCTCGAGCGCGTCCATCAGCTCGCCGATGGCGGGCAGGAAGGCGAACGGCATGTTCTCGACCCACAGCGCCGTGCCCGCGGCTTCAGCGATGGGGCACAGCCGGTCGAGCGCCGCGAAGAAATGCCCGCTCAACTCGCTAGCGTCGGCGGGAAACAGTGGGTTCGCCTTGCCCGGCCCGATCACGACGCCGCTGGCGCCGAGGTCGCCGGCAAGTTGCACCGTTGCGGTCAGGAGGTTGAGCGAGTAGGCGCGCATCTCCGGCGCGGCGCCGGCGACGTTGATGTCAATGTTGGGCATGTTGAGCGTAACGAGCCGCAAGCCGCGCGCCTCGATCAGGCGGCGTATGCCGCGCCGCTGCTCGCTCGCCAGGTCGGCCGGCCACAGATGGCCGGGATGCACCATCAGCTCGAATTCCGCAAAGCCCATGGCAGCGAGGTGAACCAGGCAATCCTCGGCGCCGCGCGAGCGCATGTAGGAGTATGTGTTGCAGCCGAAGATCGCCGCGCTGATGCTCGCCGGTCGATTCACTGACGCACGCCTCTTGCCCTGCATTCCGGCCGAACCCTCTTGCGGCCATGGTCATAGGCCCGGCAATGGCAGAGTCAATCGGTTGCGAGGCCACCCACTGGGCGGCCTCGGAAGTTTGAGTGACCACCGCATTAGCGACACAGCAGGCTTGACGTCGGTCGGTCGGGCGGCCTCAACTGCAGCCGCTGGTGCCGCCGCAGGTGTCGCACTTGAGGCAGGTGCCGTTGCGCAGGAGCGTGAAGTTGCCGCACTCGCGGCAGCTCTCGCCCTCGTAGCCCTTGAAGCGCGCCTCGGCCACGCGATCGGCCTCCATGTTGTCCCGG
>DATEVP010000298.1:0-5937 GCA_035258465.1 Hyphomicrobiaceae bacterium | reverse complement strand
ACAAACAGATCGCAACGAGCCCGAAGAGTCGCATCGTTCGCTTCCGCCCGAGCTTCGCAAGATCAGGATCTTGAATCGGCATGCATGCACCCTCGACACTTCTTGGAGTCCGCGGTCAGCCCCATTAGATCGTCCGAAACGCAAATTCTTTCATCGGGTGACCAAGGTCACGTACTACCCGACAGCCTGCGACGCAAGCCAGGTGTTCCACTTCCTCGTCCTCGGCATCGACAGTGGTCCGAATTTGCAATCACCGCTGCGGGCCACCGTGACTTGCTGTAGTAGACGCCGGCGGAACTTTTCCGCCGGAGTTCCACAAACCTGCCTACTCGTCGCTGGGGGCGGTCATGATGCCGACGCCGCCGTTGGACTTTCGGATCAGCAGCAGATCGTCGCGCACCTCGACCATCTGCTGGATCATGCTGGCGTAGTCCTCGCAGCCAAGGAAGCGGCCGGCGCTCTGGATCTCGTCGGGCATGTGGGTGGCGAGATAGTGCAGAACGGTGCGCCGGCCGACCTCCGACTTCGGCGTCTTGTGCGCCAGCGTGGAGAGATGCTGCGCGCCGGCCTTGATGGCCGCACTCTTGCCGACCCGCCGCCGGGCGCGGCGTATTGCCCGGCGAACCTTGGCGCCGCGCTCCTTCAGCCGCGACAGCGCGCCCGAGGCCCGGGCCAGCAGCGTCGGCGGCCTCTTGTAGGAGAAGGCCGCCCGCAGGTTTTCGAGGGGAATGACGATATCCGCCCGGTCGGGAAAGTTGGTCGCCGACGGCGTGCCCTGCTGGATGGTGACGACGCGGTCCTTCTGCCGGTCGCCGAGCTTCTCGAGCAGGGGCGCGAAATCCTGGTCGACGGTGAGAACGATGTACTCCTTGATGCGCGTGCTCAGATACGTCGTCTCGAGCGCATCGAGCGCAATGGTGAGATCGGCGGCCGTGGGGATTGCCACGAAGTCGTACTGCGCAAACGTTGCGGCGTGCTTCTTGTGATTGGGCGCGTCGCAGTAGATGCGCTTCTCGATCAGGCGGCGTCCTCTCCGCGCCGGGTCGAAGGCGCCGTCTTCGAGCCAGGCCAGCCACGCCGCCATCGATGCCGCGAACTCCGCCCCGAGCTGGCCTGCAATATTCTGGAAATCGATGAACAGCGCACTCCGTACCTTCGGGCGGAACATCACTGAGGGTCTCTCGAGGGGTGGCAGCGACGAATGCAAGCTTGGACATTCTGCCCGAGGGTGGCGGCGGGCGCCCCGGGTCATCGGTTCATGGTGCGCCTCGCAAGTCAGCGCGGCGCGCCTGCATGAAGGGAAGGTGCGTCCCCGTCGCACGTGTCGAGATGTCACCGCTCACGCCAGCCCGTCCCTTTGTGAGCGGTGCTTCTTTCAGGCTCTCAGCTCGAGGGCGCGTCGAGCTTGCGGGTGAGGTTCTCGAACTCGCGCCGCAGCTCCTCGTTCTTGAAGATCTGGTCGAAAGTCGGCGCCTCGAGCCGCTGGATCGCCTCGAAGGAGGCAGCCGAATCCCGCATCAGGTTGCGCAGCTGGAAGCTGGCCTCCACCGTCTCGAAGGTGTTGTCGGCGATGCGCAAATCGTGGGTGGCGCGCTGGCGGGCCTTCGCCACCTGCTCGCGCTGCTGCAGCAGATAGCGCCGATAGCCCTTGGTCGCGTCCTCCGCCAGCCGCTGGCTCTCGCGGTTGCCTTCCAGCGCCCGCTTCTGGTCCTCGCGGTTCTCGGCTCGCAGGAGCTCCGCCGTCTTGACGCGGGCGGCGCGGATGTCGGCCTCGATGGCGGAGAGCTTGGGCAGGTACTGCTTGTCGATCTTTTCGATCAGCAAATCCTGCGAATGCAGCAGCATGGCAAACAGCGCCGCGTGCATGGCGAAATACTTGCGCGCCGCGCCGATGTTCTCGCCGGAAGCGTTCATCAGCTTGCCGAGCTGGCCGTCGATCAGCTTGGCCGAGTTGAAGACCGCGACCAGGCGCACGAGGTCGCCCGACAGCACGCTGTCGAGCAGCAGATCGACCTGCTCGGGGGCCAGCTTGATGCCGGCCTTGTTGAGCGCTTCCTGGATCTCGCCCTTGGCCTTGGTGATCTCGTCACGGCTGAGCTCGATCTTCTTCTTGGTCTCGTCGATGTCCTTGTTGAGGCTGTCGACGGTGTCGGTGATCAGGCCCGGCAGCATACCGTCCTTGGGCGCCACGATCTGCTTCTCGCGCAGCTTGACGATGCGGTCGTCGAGCTCGCGGATGTTCTTGCGCAGTCCCTCGATCCGCTTCTGCACGTCGACGACGGGCACGTCGGTGACGATGCCGAGCGCGGAGTCGAGCAGGTCGCGAATCTTCTTCTCGCGGTCCTCCTTGGTCTCCGTCCACAGCGGCTTCATCAGGAAGTCCTTGTCGGAGGGGAGCTTGCGGGCTTCCCCGCGCTGCCTGGCGGTGTCCTGCAAGACCGCGTCGATGGCCTTCATCAGGCGCTGGGCCTGCTCGTAGGCCGGATCGCCCTCGCGCGGATCCTTCGCCGCCTCGGTGGCCGCGGCGGGCGGCTGAGCCGCAGGTGCCGGCGTCTGCGCGGCAGGTTTTGATTGCGCCGGTTGCGTGCCCGTAGCGGGCGCGCGGTCGCGTGGGGTGGACTGGGCCTGCGCAGCCGCCGCCAGCCCCAGACTGCCGACGGTGAGCGCGACTGAGAGAAATGAGACTCGCCTGATCGTGAGCATCCCCGCTCCTCCCTTGGCTGTTGGAGCGAGGATGGGGGCGGAAATCAGGCTTTTCGGTGGTATGGCGCCGATTCAGCCGTTGACACGGGCGCTTGCGCCAATGAGCAGCGCGAGCAGATCGGCGTTCACCTGGCGGGCGTCCGTCAGCACCACCATGTGCGAGATGGCTCGGCCCGGACCCCTTAGCTTGGCCCTTTGCAGGTGCGCATCGAAGGCGCGCTCGCCGAGATCGAGGCCGAGGCGCAACTCGCTCGCGTGCAGGGTAATGGCTGCGAACTCGCGCGGGCGGCCAATCGAGATGTAGCCGGGCTTCGGCTCGATGGTGACACCCGGCAGGGCGCGGCGAATCTCGGACTCCAGCAGCTGATAGAGCGGGCGGTATCCTTTTGCCGCGGCCACCAGCTTGTCGAGGTCCGCGGTCTCCTTGGGCGTGAGCGCCCTGGCTCTGGGCCGTTCCGGCTCCGGTGGGGGCATAGGGGCCGGCTTTGGCGGATCGTGCAGGTAGATCGGCTTGCCGCCGTTGGTGTGGATGCGCTCGAGCCAGGAGGCGCGGGCAAAGGGGAAGCCCTGCGCGCGCAGCCAGTCGATGGTGTCGTTCTTGTCGGCGAACCCCTGGGCGCTGATGGCGGCCATCCACTCGGGCAGATCGCGGCCCGAGCGGGCCTTGAGCTCCGCCAGAAACCGCCTCTCCTCCTCGCGTTCGTCCGCGGTCATCGGCTCACCCGATCAGAACCAGCGCCGGGTGCGGCTCTTGTAGGCGAGGTAGTCCTCGCCGAAGCGCGCTTCCAGGTGGCTCTCCTCCGGCAGGATGGCGAGCTTGTAGACAGCCAGCGCGAACACCGGCGCCAGGATGGCAAACCAGATGTTGTAGGTCGCCTGCGCCAGGCCGAGCAGGAGCAGCACCTCGCCCATGTAGATGGGATTGCGCCAGATGCGGAACGGGCCGGCCGTGACCAGCCGGTCCGCCTGCCGGTGCGGCCATACGTTGGTGCGGGCGATTGCGAGCGTCGCCAGCCCCCATGCCATCAGCGCGAGCCCGGCGATGCCAAGGCCATAGCCGATCACCTGCGCGGGCCGATCGTCGAGGCCGGGCCAGGTGAGCGGATAAAGGTGCCGCAGCGCAAAGCCGGCCGCGATCGCCACCACCAGCAGCACGGGCGGCCAGGGGACGGCCGAGGGACGGGAGCCTGCCGGTGTCTCCATGTCTTTTCGAGCCTCGCTTCGCCGGCACTATGCGTGCGGTTGAAGGCCTGCGTAAAGTCGCCTGCCGCGGCCAATCCACCGAATCGGTCCTTGCCGAGGCGCGGCGCCGGCGGTAGCCAGAAGGCGGCACCCCAACGGGAGACCCGCCATGATCCCCAACGATTTGCCGGCGCTCAACTTCGACCTCGGCGAGACGGCGGAGCGGCTGCGCGACACGGTGCGCGCGTTCACGTCGGACGAGATCGCCCCGATCGCCGCCGAGATCGACCGCAGCAACGAGTTTCCGCGCGAGCTGTGGCCAAAGCTCGGCGCCCTCGGCCTGCACGGCATCACCGTGGAGGAGGAGTTCGGCGGGGCGGGGCTGGGCTATCTCGAGCACGTCGTCGCCATGGAGGAGGTGAGCCGGGGCTCGGCCTCCGTCGGGCTTTCCTACGGCGCCCACTCCAATCTCTGCGTCAACCAGATCCGCCGCAACGGCACGCCCGAGCAGAAGCGCCGCTACCTGCCCAAGCTGATTTCCGGCGCGCACGTCGGCGCGCTCGCCATGTCGGAGTCGGGCGCCGGCTCGGACGTCGTGTCGATGCGGCTCAAGGCCGAGAAGAAGGGCGACCGCTACGTTCTCAACGGCACCAAGTTCTGGATCACCAACGGCCCCTGCGCCGACACCCTCGTGATCTACGCCAAGACCGACCCGGCCGGCGGCCCGCGCGGGATCACCGCCTTCCTCGTCGAGAAGGGCTTCAAGGGCTTCTCGACCGCGCAGAAGCTCGACAAGCTCGGCATGCGCGGCTCCGACACCGGCGAGCTGATCTTCGAGGACTGCGAGGTGCCGGCGGAGAACGTGCTGGGCGAGGTCGGCAAGGGCGTCAACGTGCTGATGAGCGGGCTCGACTACGAGCGTGCGGTGCTGGCGGCGGGCCCGCTCGGCATCATGCAGGCGGCGATGGACGTGGTGGTGCCCTACGTGCACCAGCGAAAGCAGTTCGGGCAGGCGATCGGCGAGTTCCAGCTGGTGCAGGGCAAGCTCGCCGACATGTACACCACCATGAACGCGTGCAAGGCCTACGTCTACGCCGTGGCCAAGGCCTGCGACCGCGGCGAGACCGCGCGCAAGGACGCGGCCGGCGCCATCCTCTATTCGAGCGAGAAGGCGACCCAGCTCGCGCTCGACGCGGTGCAGCTGCTCGGCGGCAACGGCTACATCAACGACTATCCGACCGGGCGCCTGCTGCGCGACGCCAAGCTCTACGAGATCGGCGCCGGCACGAGCGAGATCCGCCGCTGGCTGATCGGGCGCGAGCTGTTCGAGGAGACGGCTTGACCGTCATCTCCGCGAAGGCGGAGATCCACGCAAGTGTTTGCGTTCAAGAATATAGTTGCGTGGATACGCGCCTGCGCGGGCATGACGTCACCCCGGCACGCGGGCGATGGCCTCGACCTCGAGCAGGAACTCGGGCTTCACCAGGCGGTCGATGACGAGCAGCGTGTTGGGCGGGTATTTGCCGCCGGGGAAAAGCTTGGGGAAGATTGCCGAGCGCGCCGAGAACCAGGTCGGAATGCTCTCGGCCTTGGTCAGGTAGGTGGTGAACTGCACGACCGACTCGAAGTCGGTGCCGAGGTCCTTGAGGATCTTGCCGAGGTTCTCGAACACCTGGTTGACCTGCGCGGTGAGGTCGCCGGCGCCCACCGGATTGCCCTTGGCGTCGATCGCCACCTGGCCGGCGATGAAGGCAAGCTCGCCGGCGCGTGCCACGTGGGAATACATGCCCTGCACGGGCGGGGCACTCGGCGGATTGATGTAGGTGACGCCAGATTTGGGCATGTTTGGGCTCCCTCGGCAGATGCAAACGGTCGGGCGAGTTTAGCGTATCTGACGCCCAGGGCCAGGGAGTTGGGCTGCCCGCCGTTGACCGGTCCAAGTCCTTCTTGCAGAATTCCAAACAAGAACCAGACGAACGGAGGACGCCGTGGGATCGTATCGTCGCATCGAAGTGAAGCCCGTTGCTGGGGCGCTCGGTGCTGAAATCGGGC
>DATEVP010000297.1:0-8450 GCA_035258465.1 Hyphomicrobiaceae bacterium | reverse complement strand
AATCGCGATCTCATTCAGTCCGTGGCCGGCGCGGTTCAGCGTTTCGATGTCCTCCGAGATGGCGCGCGCCTCCTCCTCGTCGTCCCACACCCCCGTCACGGCGACCGGCCGGCCCATGTCGCGGTCCGTGAAGAGCGTCTTGCCGAGACGGCCCTTGTTGTGGGCGATGAGGCCCGAGGCGGCGGCCAGGATGTGGCCGTTCGAGCGGTAGTTGCGCTCGAGCCGGATGACCTTGGCGCCCGGGAAATCGCGCTCGAAACGCAGGATGTTGTCGACCTCCGCGCCGCGCCAGCCGTAGATCGACTGATCGTCGTCGCCGACGCAGCAGATGTTGGGCGAGCCGGCCGCGATCAGCCGCAGCCACAGATACTGCGCGACATTGGTGTCCTGGTACTCGTCGACGAGGGTGTAGCGGAACCGGCGCTGGTAGTCGGCGAGCACGTCGGGGTTGTCGAGGAAGAGCCGCAACACTTCAAGCAGGAGATCGCCGAAGTCGGCGGCATTGAGCTCCTTCAAGCGTTTCTGATAGGCGGCATAGAGGTGAGCGCCCTTGCCCTCGGCGAAGGCGAAGCTTTCGCCGCGCGGCACCTTGTCGGGCGTCAGCCCGCGGTTCTTCCAGCCGTCGATGAGGCTCGCCAGCAGGCGCGCCGGCCAGCGGTCCTTGTCGAGGCCGTCGCTTTCGATCACCTGCTTGATGAGGCGGATCTGGTCGTCGGCGTCGAGGATCGTGAAGCCCGACTTGAGGCCCACCAGCTCGGCATGGCGGCGCAGGATCTTGACGCCGATGGCGTGGAACGTGCCGAGCCATGGCATGCCTTCGACGGCGCCGCCCACCAGCGTGCCGATCCGCTCCTTCATCTCGCGCGCAGCCTTGTTGGTGAAGGTCACGGCAAGGATCTGCGAGGCGTGCGCGCGGCCCGTGCACATGATGTGGGCAATGCGCGAGGTGAGCACGCGCGTCTTGCCTGTTCCCGCGCCGGCCAGCACGAGCACGGGGCCATCGAGCGCCTCGACCGCGGCGCGCTGCTCTGGGTTGAGGTCGGCGAAATACGGCGCCGAAGACACGGCTAGAGCTCTAGCGGAAATCGGCAATTTCCGCTCGCTCGCCACGTCCTGGGTGGGGAATTCCGGCGCTCTTTTGCGATTCGCGGGCATTACCGGCAACTATAGCACCATCCTTGGCCCCGCAATCGGGCCGCTCCTCCTGCCCACAGCCGCCAGGGCCTCAAAACAGCGAAATTCCAGGTCCAAACTTGCGCCCAACTGTGTGATAATCCGGCCATTGGAAAGTGGCGGCATCGAGAGGGCAAGCTTGGCGCCCGGATTGCACTTTTTGAGGGACGGTTCCATGCGTCTTTGCGGTGGACCAAGCGCCATGGCCGGAGCCGCATCGTGCTTCCCAGGGCGTCGGCGTGCCATCCAGGGTACGGGGTAGGCGCATGGGAAATTTCCTCATCGCCCTTGCCGTCTTTCTCATTACCGTCATCGGCGCGCTGTTCACCATTCCCTACTTCATCGATTGGAACAGCTACCGCGGCGTCTTCGAGGACGAAGCCTCACGTCTCCTGGGACGCGAGGTGCGGGTGGGCGGCTCCGTCAATCTGCATCTGCTGCCGACCCCCTATTTCCGCTTCGAGAAGGTGCGCATCGCCGACGGGTCCGACCCCCTGCAAGAGCCGATCTTCAGGGCCGACAGCCTGACGGTGAAGCTGACCATTCCGCCGCTGCTCAAAGGCGCGGTGGAAGCCAACGAGATCGAGTTCCATCGGCCGGTCCTGCGGCTTGCCGTGGACAAGAAAGGCGGATGGAACTGGCAAAGCTTCGGTCAAACTTTCACCGATGTCGCCTACCTGCCGACGAACGTGGCGCTGACCTCGGTCAAGATCGCCGGCGGCGTGTTCATGGTGCAGGGGATCGACGGCGCCGAGCGCATGCGGATCGAGGGGCTCGATGGCGAATTCTCCGCGCCCGCGCTGGATGGCCCCTACCGGTTTCGCGGCACCTACGGCAAGGGCGCCGCCGAGCGGGAGATCAGGATAGGGACCGCGCGGCAAGAGGCCGACGGATCGGTCCGTTTCAAGGCGAGCCTGCGCATGGGCAGTGCCGGGTCCAGCTACACGCTGGACGCCCGGGTCCTCGATCTCATGGGAAGGCCCCGCATCGACGGTGAGCTTACCGCACGGCTGCCGACGGTCGGCGTGTGGCAGGTCGCGTCCCGCGCTGCCCCGGGGCAGAAGAGGGCAACAGGGGTGGCCGACGACCCCGGGGCCAGCCGCACCGAGCCGGCATTCGACCTGAAGGCGGTCGTGAAGATGGACGCCACGGGGGCAGTGCTTTCCGACTTGGCCCTGTCGTTCGAGCAGGATGGGCGGCCGCAGCTGGTCACCGGCGAGGTAAAGGCGCGTTGGAGCGAGGCCCTTGCCGTGGACATGACCCTGTCCTCACGCTGGCTCGATCTCGATCGCATCGCCGGCGCGGTCGATGGCGCCAGCCCGCTCGACAGCATCATCCCGCTCGCCGTGCGCATGCATGACCTGCTGCCCGCCGAGGGTCGCTCGCGTGCAAGCTTCTCCGTGGATCAAGCCAACATCGGCGGCGAGGCGGTCAACGGCGTTCGGCTCGTGCTCGCCCGCACCGGGGACAGGCTCGAGGTCCAGGAATTGCGGCTCGGGATGCCGGGCGGCAGCCGGGGCGAGCTGCAGGGTGCGGTCTCAGGTCCCGCTGACGCCCCGGTCTTCGGCGGCACGCTCGGCTTGCGCGGCGTGAGCCTGGTCCGGTTCCTCGCATGGGTCTCCGGCAACGCCTTGCCGGCCGATCCCAAGAGCGACGGCGCCTTCGGCGTTCGCGCGCAGCTGTCGATTTCCCAAGATCGGGTGGCTGCCCGCGATCTCATCGGCGATCTGTCCGGGACGGCAATCTACGGGGCCGTGCAATACGGCTGGGCCGGGCGGCCGGAGCTGTCGCTGACCTTGGACAGTCCGCAACTCGACGCCAGGGCCTTCATGCCGGCCGGTACCGGCCTGGCCGAGGCGCTCGAGCTCCTCATGCATGGCGCGGCGGGAGCTCAGGCTGAAGGGCAGGCCCGGAGCCCGGGCAAGGCCGGCTGGCGCGGGGCGCAAACCGATCTGTCCCTTCGCCTCAATGCCGGTCAGCTCATCACGGCGGCACGCACCTACCGGGACGTGGCAGTGCACGTGGAAGTGAAGGGCGGCAGCCTGCGGCTGCCGCTCTTGCGCGTGGCCAGCGATCAGGGCTTCAGCCTGGAGCTCGAAGGCAAGGTGGAGGATGCCGCGTCGCGTCCCAAGGGGACCGTGCAGGCCGTCGTCACCGTCGACGCCGGCCAGGCCGTCGATCCGCTCGCCGAGCTGCTCGGTATCCCTGCGGTCTATCGCCTGGACGACAGGCGGGCGGAGGCCATCGTGCCCCTGCGCCTCGCGGGGTCCATGTCGCTCGGCCTGCGCACCCCGACCTCCACCGACCTGATGCTCGACGGCGAAGCCAATGGCGCGCGGGTGAAGATCAACAGCCGCTTCGACGGCGCCGCGGAAGGCTGGCGCAAGGGGCCCGCCGACCTGACCGCCCTGATCGAGAGCGGCAATGCCGGGACAATCGCCGCTCTGCTGGCGCCGCGGAGTGGCCCGTTGCCCGCCGAGAGCGCCAAGCCGGGCCGTCTGCTCATCCGAGCCAATGGCGTGCCGTCCGAAGGGCTGACATCGCTCGCCACGCTGGAGACCGGCGAGGTGAACCTTGCTTTCAGGGGCCAGCTGGTGGCTGGCGCAAGCGGCAACAAGATCGCCGGCGAGGTCGAGATCGCCGCAACCGACGGCGCGCGGATCGCGGCGCTCGCTGGCCTGGCGCCGCCCCTGAGGCTCGACGATCTGCCCATCGCCGGCACGCTCAACTTCACCGCAGCGGGCGGCGCGATCGGCATCGACCGGCTTTCGCTCAAGGTCGCCGGCAACGCCGTCAAAGGGCAAATCGCGCTCTCTGCCGCCGGCGACCGGCGGCGCATCGAAGGACGCCTCGATATCGGCGAGATCTCGGTTGCCAAGCTGCTGGCTCCGCTGCTCGACCAGCGCCTGGCGGTGACCGCCACCGCCGAGGCCGCGCTCTCGGGCCGGCAGAGCCTTTGGCCCGACCAGCCGTTCGACGCCGCCGTGCTCGACGGCTTCCAAGGGAGCATTCGGCTCAGCACCCCGCGCCTCGCGCTGGCGGACGGCATCGCCATCAAGGATGCGCGCCTCGACATCGTGCTCGATGCCGGCAAGCTGGATGTAAAGCAACTCGAGGGGGCGGCCTTCGGGGGGAGCTGCCGCGCGGCGGTTCGCTTCGAGAAAGTCCCCGGCGGCGTGGCGGTTGCCGGCAACGTGCGCATCGATGGTGGCAAGCTCGAGACGCTGGCTCCGGCGGCCGGCGGCGGCACGCCGCGCGCGAGCGGTACGGTAAGCGGTGAGATCGCCTTCTCCGGCAAGGGTACGAGCCCGCGTAACGCCGTTTCGGCGCTGCAGGGCACCGGCACCTTCCAGCTCGGCGAGGCAAAGCTCTCCGGCCTGTGGCCTGGAGCGATCGGCGCCGCGGTCGATGTGGCGCTCAAGGCCGAGGCCGAGAAGCTCTCCGGGAACTTGCGGCAGGCGCTCACGGCCGGCTTGTCTGCCCGTCAATTGGCTCTGCCGGGCAAAGTCGCGTTGGAGATCGGCGACGGGCGTCTCGGCATCAAGCCCTTCACCGTCGAGACGGCGGAGGGCCGGGCCATCGGCAGCGCCAACATCGATCTCAGATCGCTGATGTTGGAGTCCGACTGGCGGCTCGAGCAGAACCCCGCCGCTAGTCCGATGCCGGACAAGCCCGCCTTGCCGGCCATCCTGGTGTTCTACCGCGGGCCGGTTGCGTCCGTGGCCACGCTCGAGCCGCGCATCGTCACCGAGCCGCTCGAACGCGAGCTCGGCGTGCGCAAAATGGAACGCGACGTGGAGGAGCTGGAGCGGTTGAGAAAACTCGACGAGGCGCGACGGCGAAGCGAGGCCGAGCGCTTGCACAGGCAATTCGATCCGACGCCGCCCGTGCCGGTGCCGCCTGCCACTCCCGAGGCGCGGCCAGCCACCCCCGGCTAGCTCGGCTCAAGCCCGGTTGCGGCGCGCGCTTTCGCAATAGTGCTGCAGGATCCACACGCGCACCGCGCTCGACAGGCCGCTTTTCCCGCGCGCCGCATCGATGCGGGAGATCAGCGCCGCGACGGAGAGCCGTTCTTCGGCCGCTATGGCC
This sequence comes from Hyphomicrobiaceae bacterium, assembly GCA_035258465.1. Taxonomy (GTDB): domain Bacteria; phylum Pseudomonadota; class Alphaproteobacteria; order Rhizobiales; family Hyphomicrobiaceae; genus AWTP1-13. Next base: position 3,188 of record DATEVP010000297.1, on the reverse strand, counting down.
TTGAGCGCCTCCCAGAACGCCGTTTCGAGCGAGATCGAGGTGCGGTGACCGGAGATGGTGAACGACCGCTTGACAGGCCGGCTCATCACGACACCTGCATGCACCAGCCCTGAGATCGAGACCGAGGACGCCGGATCGCGCATTTCGGGCCCGGAGCCCCCGGCGTTCATTCGTCGCGCTCGGCCCCGCGCTCGTCGCGTCGCAGCCCTTCGTGGCGGCGGGTCTCCAGGGCGCGGTCGGCGGCATTCTTCGATCGCTCGCTCTTGGGAATGCCGAAGCGCAGGCGCTTCTCGTTGGCGCGGCGCTCGCGCTCGGCGGCCGCCTTGTCCTTGCGGTAGCGGTTCAAGTTGATGACAGTGCCCATCACGCCTCCGGTGCAATCATCTTCTTGGGATCGACGATCCTGTCGAACTCCTCTGCCGTTACATAGCCTCCACCAACGGCCTCCTCTCGGAGCGTGGTGCCCTTGTGGTGCGCCGTCTTGGCGATCTTGGCGGCATTGTCGTAGCCGATCTCCGGGGCGAGCGCCGTCACCAGCATCAGGGAGCGATCGAGCGAGGCCTTGATGTTGTCCTCGCGCGCCTCGATGCCGGTGACGCAGTGGTCCGTGAAGCTCATCGCCGCGTCGGCCAGCAGCTGCACCGACTGCAGGAAATTGTAGGCCATCACGGGGTTGAACACGTTGAGCTCGAAGTGGCCCTGCGAGTCGGCAAAGGTGATGGTGGCGTGGTTGCCGAACACCTGCGCGCAAACCATGGTCAGCGCCTCGCACTGCGTGGGGTTGACCTTGCCGGGCATGATCGAGGACCCGGGCTCGTTCTCGGGGAGCGAAAGCTCGCCGAGCCCCGAGCGCGGCCCGCTGCCGAGGAAGCGGATGTCGTTGGCGATCTTGAACAGCGAGGCGGCGACCGTGTTGATGGCGCCGTGGCTCATCACCATGGCGTCGTGAGCGGCCAGCGCCTCGAATTTGTTGGGCGCGCTGGTGAAGCGCATGCCGGTGATCTCGGCGATGCGCACAGCAACCTTTTCAGCGAATCCTTTTGGCGCATTCAGGCCCGTTCCGACCGCCGTGCCGCCCTGGGCCAGCTGCATGAGATCGGGCAGCGTGGACTCGATGCGCCTGATGCCGTTCTCGACCTGCGCGGCGTAGCCGGAAAACTCCTGGCCCAGCGTCAGCGGCGTGGCGTCCTGCGTGTGCGTGCGGCCGATCTTGATGATGTGCGCCCACAACTTCGCCTTGGCGTCGAGGGCCTTGTGCAGGTGCCTCAGCGCCGGCAGCAGGCGGTGGTGGATCTCCTCGGCACCGGCGATGTGCATGGCCGTCGGGTAGGTATCGTTCGACGACTGGCTCATGTTGACGTGATCGTTGGGGTGCACGGGCTTCTTGGAGCCCAGGGCGCCACCCAGCATCTCGATCGCCCGGTTCGAGATCACCTCGTTGGCGTTCATGTTCGACTGGGTGCCGGAGCCCGTCTGCCACACGGCCAGCGGGAAATGCTCGTCGAGCTTGCCGTCGGCAACCTCTTGCGCCGCGGCGACAACCGCCTTGCCGAGCTTCGGGTCGAGCTTGCCGAGGCTCATGTTCACCTCGGCTGCGGCGCGCTTGACGATGCCGAGCGCGCGCACCATCGATTTCGGCTGCTTTTCCCAGCCGATCTTGAAATTGCCGAGCGAGCGCTGCGCCTGTGCGCCCCAGTACTTGTCAGCGGGGACTTCGATGGCACCGAAGCTGTCGGTCTCGGTGCGGGTCTTGGCGATGGGGGCGGACATGGCGGCCGTCATCCAAACTCGATCTCATGAGGACCCAGATGCACAGCTTTGTGCCGTTCCCTAGCACGGTCGATGCGACGGCTCCAGCGTTCGATGCGCCGGACATCGACAGAGGCATTCGAGCTCAACCGTAGCAAAGCCCACGCCCATGCAGGAGTGAACTTTTGGAAAGGTGCCCGGCGTGGTTTCCAACGCCTTACGCGATGAAGCGGGCACAGCACGAAACCGGGGCGCTATGACGAGTGCCTGCCGTCAGGCCCCGGGGCCCGTCAGCTCGCCTGTGGCAATCCCGACGCGGGGGGCGAGAAAGTTACGGCGTGCTCTCCGCTGGACGGGCTTCGCACCCGCTCGAGCTTCCCCGTCGAGACCGATCGCGTGATCGCCTCGAACGTGCGCACGTTGGAGGCGATCTCGTCGAGGCCGATCGGATAGGGCGCAAGCCCGGCCGCGGCGCGGGCGAAGCTCTCGATGTTGTCGCGCACCGCCGGATGCGGGGCCAAGAACCGGCTGCTCGCGGGCCGGCCCCGGTAGACCGTCGTCATATCCCATCCGGTCGGGTGCTCGGGATGCGTGCGATCGCGGATCTCCACCCAGCCCTGCGAGCCGAACAGGGCGATGCGGCCCATGAACGGCGTGGCCAGAACCGCCGTCAGGAGCGCCGTGGCGCCGCTCTCGAAGGCAATCATGACGCCCAGCGTATCGCCATTGGCAAAGGCGCTGCCGCGCGTTGCCAGCCGCGCCCAGACCTCCACGGGCTTTCCCAGCAACGCAATCGACAGGTCGACGATGTGAATGCCGGTGGCCGAGAGCGGCCCGACCGGGACGTCCTTGGCGGAGAGACGCCAGTTGTCGGCGGGGAGGGCGAGGAACTTGTCCTGGCTGAAGTTGCCCTCCATGAGCAGCGCCGTGCCGAGCTCGCCGGCCTCAAGCTGGCGCCTCAGCTCGATGACGCCGGGCTCGAAGCGCCGCTCATGGCCGATGCCGAGCTGGACGCCGGCCGCCTTGACCGCGGCCGCAACCGCCTCCATCTCGTGCGCGGTCGTGCTCAGCGGCTTCTCGCAGAATACGTGCTTGCCGGCCTTGGCCGCCGCCACGATCTGGGCGGCGTGGTGCTTGTGCGGCGAGCACAGGATGACGGCCCTTATATCGTCGCGCTCGAGCGCATCTTCCAGGCGCGGCGATACGGCAAGGCCCGATGCGGCGACTGTATCGCGCGCCGGCGGCTCAGGATCGATGCCGAGCACCACCTTGATGACGGAGCTCCCCGAGAGCTCGCGCAGGATGGCGCGGCCCCACCAGCCCAGGCCGACGATGGCTGCCTCGATCATGCCGAGCCCCAATAGCACAAGGGAGACGATCAACTGTAGCGCTCGCCCCCATGCATAGAGCGCCTTCAGCACGGGGCCAAGCGCCTTGCC
>DATEVP010000296.1:0-16019 GCA_035258465.1 Hyphomicrobiaceae bacterium | reverse complement strand
GGTGTTCTTCCTAATATCTACGAATTTCACCTCTACACTAGGAATTCCACCCACCTCTTCCGGACTCTAAGGCTTGCTGTATCAAGGGCAGTTCCGAAGTTGAGCTCCGGGATTTCACCCCTGACTGACAAACCCGCCTACGTGCGCTTTACGCCCAGTGATTCCGAACAACGCTAGCTCCCTTCGTATTACCGCGGCTGCTGGCACGAAGTTAGCCGGAGCTTATTCTGCGGGTACCGTCATTATCGTCCCCGCCAAAAGAGCTTTACAACCCTAAGGCCTTCGTCACTCACGCGGCATGGCTGGATCAGGCTTGCGCCCATTGTCCAATATTCCCCACTGCTGCCTCCCGTAGGAGTCTGGGCCGTGTCTCAGTCCCAGTGTGGCTGATCATCCTCTCAGACCAGCTACGGATCGTCGCCTTGGTGAGCCGTTACCTCACCAACTAGCTAATCCGACGCGGGCCCATCCAATGGCGATAAATCTTTCCCCCGAAGGGCTTATCCGGTATTACCCCAAGTTTCCCTGGGCTATTCCGAACCATAGGGAAGGTTCCCACGTGTTACTCACCCGTCTGCCACTCTCGTATTGCTACGAGCGTTCGACTTGCATGTGTTAGGCCTGCCGCCAGCGTTCGTTCTGAGCCAGGATCAAACTCTCAAGTTGAAAGTTTCGATTCTGGTTTTGGCTTGGAGGTTAATCCAAGGAATCTCTGCGTAACGGGCACCTTCACACAAAACGCATCCTGCTCGGGTTGCCCCGAACCTGACGCGCCATGGTGATGGCTTGAAACGCAGAGATCGCCAGAGTCTGTTCGACCCGCCGAGCGTTAGCCCAACGGATCCGCCAGGACCCCGCCGCCTGCGTTTCCCTTTCTTCGAACCACTTGTCAAAGAGCGCCGGGGCGGCCATCACAAACGAACGGCGCGGCTGTTGCCACCCCGTCGCGGAGAAAACGAGGCCCGTCGCCCGGCGAACCGGGAAGCCTCGCATCCAAACCGGTGATTGCTGCCCACTGTCGCGCGCCAGTACATGGCACACGAGCTGCTTTAACTAATACCAACGACTGTCCGTGTCAACAGTCGAATAGGGATTTTTTACTGGTGAGGCGCGGTGGACAGCGCGCAAATCGCCGCAATACGGCCAGCATTGCAGCGCACACAAGCTCAGACACTGCAACAGTATTGCGGGGCAGAGAGACCTAGAGATAGGCGTGCGGCGGGCTTCTTGACAGGCGCGCTTTGCCGCGGGACCGTCGCACACACGCCAAGGGCACATGGGCACGTGCCGGCGCGTGAACGCGGTTCGCAGGGATGGCCGGCAGGCCATCGAGGGGAAAGCCGGGGGGATGGACACCAGGCGCCACGCACCGGTGGGACGCAGACGCATTCAACTTGCGCCTGACGCGTCCCGAGGGCGTACGTCTGCGCATTTCAACCGCTCCCGGCGCCAGTTCGGCGGCATTTATGCGAGCGACCATGCCGATAGCCGCCGCGGCGGCCGTTTCCGCTGGCTTTTCAGCACCTGTCTGGCCGCCGGCGTCGGCGTGCTCGCCATTCTCGTCGTCATCGCCGGCTCGACCGATACCCGGCTGGCCGATGGCGGGCTCCTGCCCAGCCTGCGTGAGGCACCGCTCACGCCTTTCCAGCTCCCGTCCGCCAGTGTCGACGGGCTGCGCTGGGCCATCCCCAAGGCCGACAGATTGGTGATCCCGACCGGGGCCGTGGCGACCATGTCCCACATCCCCGATCGCGTCCGGCAGCGGAGGGGCAATCGCGACTACATCGTCAACCGCCTCTACGTGCGCCTGGCGGCAAGGCTGGGGCCGGTCTCGAAAGCGGAAGCACAGCGCGTGCCACCGCTGAACCCGTTCAAGCTTTACGCCAACACCGCTCCGGTAGGGGAGGCCGACCGCCAGGACGACGATGCGACGAGTGTGAAGGTCGTCGAGTTGCTGGGCGGCGTGCTGCCGAGCGAGGACGGCCAGGAGCTCACGGCCGAGGAGGTCGCCGAGCTCGTGCTGCGCGCGCAAAGGGCGGACGAGGAGGCCGGAAAGCCCAGACCCGGCGCGGAGGGGCAGGATTCGCTCTCGCCCGGCGAGCTGCTGGCCGAAAGGTCGGCAAAGGGGGCGCCCGAGCTGGCCGCACCCAACACGTCCGTGTTCAGCAAATCGGTCTACGAGCCCGACGACGCCGTCGATGACATCGAAGGCCGCGAAGTCAAGGTGATCAAGGCCCAGCGGGGCGATACGCTGGCGCGGGTGCTGGCGCGCCTGGGCGCCGAGCCCTGGCAGGTCAGGGCGATGTCGGATGCGGCCCGCAGCGCGCTCCCGGACGGCGCGCTCACCCCCGGCCAGGAAATGCAGATCACGCTCGTGCCCTCGGTCGTCCGGGCCAACCGGATGGAGCCCATTCGCTTCAGCGTCTTCGGCGATGGCCAGGAGCACAAGGTGACCGTCACGCGCAATGCCGCGGGCGAGTTCGTGGCGAGCGGCTCGCCCATCGATGAGCGCATCGTCCGGCCGGAGCTCATCGACGACGCGGCGCAGGCGTCCAGCCTCTACTCCAGCATCTACAATACCGCGGCCCGGCAGGGCGTCACGTCCGACGTCATCCTGCAGATCCTCAAGATCCACGCCTACGAGACGGACTTTCGCCAGCGCGTGCGCCCCGGCGACGCGTTCGAATTCTTCTTCGACATGAAGGAGGACGACAAGGGTGCCGAGGGCGGGCTGGGCGAGCTGCTCGCCACCTCCGTCACCTCGAGCGGCGAAACCCGCAAGTTCTATCGCCACCGCACGCCCGATGGGGCGGTGGACTACTACGACGAGCAGGGCAACACCTCGCGCAAGTTCTTGATGCGGCGACCGGTGCGCGGCGAGGATGTGCGCATCACCTCCGGCTACGGGGTGCGCCGGCACCCCATTCTGGGGATCCCGAGAATGCACACCGGCGTCGATTGGGCGACCGCCCAGGGCACGCCGATCATGGCCGCCGGCTCCGGCGTCATCGAGGAAGCGGGCCGCAAGGGCGAAAACGGCAACTACATCCGCATCCGCCACGCCAACGGCTACAAGACCGCCTACGGCCACATGTTGCGGTTCGCCCCCGGCGTCAGCGCGGGCGTCAAGGTGCGCCAGGGCCAGGTCATCGGCTACGTCGGCAGCACCGGCTTGTCCTCGGGGCCGCACGTGCACTTCGAGGTGCTGGTCAACAACAGCCACGTCGACCCGATGTCGATCCACGTGCCGCGCGAGCGCCAGCTCGAAGGCAAGCAGCTCGCCGACTTCCAGAAGGAGCGCCTGCGCATCGACGAGATGATGCGGCGCAACCCCGTCTCCACCAAGGTGGCGACCGTGGGCGGCGGCGTGCGGTAGCCGCAGCCTTACGCCGCGGCCTTCACGGGCTCGCCGTTGATCACCAGGGCGCCGCTGCGCACGGTGACCTTGACCTTCTGGCCATCCTTGATGCGGCCGGCGAGGATTTGCTCGGCGAGCGGATCCTGCACCTGCTTCTGGATCACGCGCTTCAGGGGCCGCGCGCCATAAGTGGGATCGTAGCCCTTGTTGGCGAGCCACGTGCGCGCCCCTTCGTCGAGCTCGAGCGCGATCTTGCGGTCGCCGAGCAGCTTCAGAAGATGGCCCATCTGAATATCGACGATCGACGCCATCTGCTCGCGCTTCAGGCGGTGGAACAGGATGACCTCGTCGATGCGGTTGAGGAACTCGGGCCGGAACTTGGTGCGCAGCTCCGCCATGACGTAGGGGCGCACCGCGTCCGTGTCCTCGCCCTCCTTCTGGTTGGCCAGGAACTCCGAGCCGATGTTCGACGTCATGACGATCAGCGTGTTCTTGAAGTCGACGGTGCGGCCGTGGCCGTCGGTCAGACGGCCGTCGTCGAGCACCTGCAGCAGGACGTTGAACACGTCGGGGTGCGCTTTCTCGATCTCGTCGAACAGGATGACCTGGTAGGGGCGCCGACGCACGGCCTCAGTGAGCGCGCCACCCTCCTCGTAGCCGACGTAGCCCGGGGGCGCGCCGATCAGGCGAGCGACGGAGTGCTTCTCCATGTACTCGCTCATGTCGATGCGCACCATGGAGGATTCGTCATCGAACAGGAAGGCGGCGAGCGCCTTGGTGAGCTCGGTCTTGCCGACGCCGGTGGGGCCCAGGAAGATGAAGGAGCCGATCGGCCGGTTCGGGTCCTGCAGGCCCGCGCGTGCGCGCCGTACCGCCGTGGACACCGCCTCGACCGCTTCGCGCTGGCCGACCACGCGCCTGGCCAGCGCTTCCTCCATGCGAAGGAGCTTGTCGCGCTCGCCCTCGAGCATGCGCTCGACGGGAATGCCGGTCCACCGCGAGACGATCTGGGCGATATGATCGGGCGTCACGGCCTCCTCGACCATCGCCCCCTTGGCGTCCTGGCCTTCGATCGCCTTCAGCTTCTTCTCCAGCTCCGGGATCACGCCGTAGGCCAGCTCGCCCGCGCGACCGAGATCGCCGCGGCGCTGCGCCTGCGCCAGCTCGGTGCGACGCTGGTCGAGCTCCACTTTCAGCTTCTGGGCGTCGCCCAGCTTGCTCTTTTCCGCTTCCCAGCGCCGCGTCAGCGTCTTGCTCTTCTCCTCGAGCTCGGCAATCGACTTGTCGAGCCGCGCCAGCCGGTCCTTGGAGGCGGCGTCGCTCTCTTTCTTCAGCGCCTCGCGCTCGATCCGCATCTGCATGAGGTCGCGATCGATGGCGTCGAGCTCCTCGGGCTTGGAGTCGATCTCCATCTTCAGCCGCGAGGCGGCTTCGTCCATCAGGTCGATGGCCTTGTCGGGCAGGAAACGGTCGGTGATGTAGCGGTTGGAGAGCGTGGCCGCGGACACCAGCGCAGAATCGGTGATGCGCACGCCGTGGTGCTGCTCGTACTTCTCCTTCAGCCCGCGCAGGATGGAGATGGTGTCCTCCACCGTCGGCTCGGAGATGAACACGGGCTGGAAGCGCCGCGCCAGGGCGGCGTCCTTCTCGACGTGCTTGCGGTATTCGTCGAGCGTGGTGGCGCCGACGCAGTGCAGCTCGCCGCGGGCAAGCGCGGGCTTCAACAGATTGCCGGCGTCCATGGCGCCTTCGGCCTTGCCGGCGCCGACGATGGTGTGCAGCTCGTCGATGAAGAGAATAATGCGCCCGCCCTCGGCTTGGACCTCGGAGAGAACGGCTTTGAGGCGCTCCTCGAACTCGCCGCGATACTTCGCGCCGGCGATCAGTGAGCCCATGTCCAGCGCCAGCAGCTTCTTGTCCTTGAGGCTCTCGGGGACGTCGCCCTTGACGATGCGCTGGGCGAGGCCTTCGGCAATCGCCGTCTTGCCGACGCCCGGCTCGCCGATCAGCACCGGGTTGTTCTTCGTGCGCCGGGAGAGCACCTGGATCGTGCGGCGGATCTCCTCGTCCCGGCCGATGACCGGATCGATCTTGCCCTCGGCGGCGAGCGCGGTGAGATCGCGCGCATAGCGCTTCAGCGCGTCATAAGCCTGCTCGGCCGAAGCGCTGTCGGCGGTGCGGCCCTTGCGGATGTCGTTGATGGCCGCATTGAGTGCGGTCGGCGCGACGCCGGCGTCCTTCAGGATGCGGCCTGCCTCGGCTGAGCTTTCCATGGCGAGCGCCAGCAGCAACCGCTCGACAGTGACGTACTTGTCGCCGGCCTTGCCGGCGATCTTCTCGGCGCTATCGAAGACGCGCGCCAGTTCCGGCGCGATGTAGAGCTGGCCGGCGCCGCCGCCTGTGACCTTGGGTCGCTTGGCCAGCGCCCGCTCGACGGCGGCGAGGACATCTCCGGGCCGGCCGCCGGCGCGCTGGATCAACCCGGCGGCCATCCCCTCCGGGTCGTCGAGCAGCACCTTCAGCAGGTGCTCGGAGCTGAACTGCTGATGTCCCTCGCGCACTGCCAGACCTTGCGCCGATTGCACGAAGCCCTTGGCGCGGTCCGTGTATTTCTCGAAATCCATCGATCCCTCCTCGGCACGGGGCCCGCCCCGATTGGGCACGCAGCCGCCGTCTCTGATAGGACTTGAGCCCGCCTTTGCCCCGGACCCCTGCGGCATCCGCGGCGAAAGCCTCGCTCGCGGTAGATATAGGGTGGCCGAGCAGCCCCCAAAAGAGCCATGATCTGCGTCAACTCCGGGAAATAGAAGGACCAGCCAGGATGCCCGAGATACCCGGTCCGCGGTTGAACGCGTTGTATCGCTACCCCGTCAAGGGCCTCACCCCCGAGCCGCTGGAGCGGGTGCAGCTTAGGCCCGCGGAAACGCTGCCCTTCGACCGTGCCTACGCCATCGAGAACGGGCCCGGCAGGTTCGATCCGCAACAGCCCCGACACCTGCCCAAGATCAACTTCTTGATGCTCATGCGCGACGAGCGGCTGGCAACGCTGACGACCAAGTTCGACGACGCCACCGAGACGCTGACGATCTTGCGCGACGGCAAGCAGGTGGCCCGCGGTCAGCTCACGACGCCGCTGGGCCGCCAGCTCATCGAGCAATTCATCGCCGCCTACATGAAGTCGGAGCTGCGGGGCCCGCCGAAGGTCGTGCATGCCGCCGGCCACAGCTTTTCGGACGTGGCGGCCAAGTGCGTGCATGTCGTCAATCTGGCGAGCGTGCGCGAGCTCGAGCGGATTTCGGGCCGCCCGGTCGATCCGCTGCGCTTTCGCGCCAATCTCTATCTGGAGGGGCTGGACCCCTGGGCCGAGTTCGGCTGGCTCGGCAAGGAGTTGCGCCTCGGCGAGGCCCGACTGGCGGTCTTCGCGCGCACCACCCGCTGCGATGCAACCAACGTCGACCCGGCGACGGGGGCGCGCGATATGGCCATCCCGGCGCTGCTCACGCGCACGTGGAGCCATTCGGATTTCGGCGTTTATGCGAAGGTCGTGGACGGCGGCGAAGTCATCGCCGGCACATCGACCCTATCCTTGGCCTGAGGGTCAATCGCGCGAGGGCTCGTCCTTGGCGGGGCCGGCCGGCTCGTCACCCTCGCTGCGCGCGCGCCTGACGGGACGACGCAGGAATTCCGGCTGCTCGTTCTGCTGGAAGCGCGGCGGGGGCCGCCGCCCTTCGCCGCCTTCTGCGGCATGCTCCTGCTGGCGCTCCGGGCCCTGGGGGCGGCCTTCCCCTTGGGGACGGTTTTCGCTCTGCCGGTCACCACGATCGCGGTAGCCCCGATTGTCACGCCGTTGAGGCCGGTCATGCCGGTAGCCCTCGTTCCGGTAGCCCTCGTGTGATCCGCCTTGTCGGCCGCCATGCTGGTTCATCGGCTGGTGGGGCGGCAGCTGCGGCTGCGACTGCGGAAAGGCCTCGTCGAGTGCCTCCTCTCCGTCGTCGTCGCCGAACTCCTCGCCACCCTCGCCCGCGTCGCCGGGCCCGCGCATGCGCTGGCCGTTCCCATTCATGGCATCGCCCGGCTGATTGAACTGCTCGCGATAGGCCATGATGATGCGGATGTAATGCTCGGCGTGCTGGAGATAGTTTTCTGCGAGCACCGGATCGCCGGACGTCTGAGCATCGCGCGCCAAGGCGAGATACTTCTCGGCTATATGCGCCGGCGTGCCCCGGATTTTCATCTCCGGACCGTTGGACTCAAAGCTCCGCGAAAGCGGATTTTGGCTTTTCCGGTTGCTGCGGCCGCGGCCGCGACGATTTTGCTGTCCCTGCCTCACTGCCTAATAGGCTCCCATTTCACTTGAATTCAGTCTCACGATACCCGGCCATCCAGACAAACATGGCTGCTCTTCCGCTCGGGCCCGGCCTTCGGCCGAAACTTTCGTGAGTAGCTCCACCCACGGCCCGAGCATTGCAACCACACCGAACGTAACGACCTCGCCCGACATCGGTCGGCAACCCATGAAGGGGCCGGCCTTCAACCGCGGCAGTTGGCCATTAGTGCTTCTCTTGGACGATCAGTGGTGCTGACGATACGTCGCTTTGTTGCGAGCAATTCAACCTGCTTCGCCATCGAACCAAGCGGCCCGCGTTGCTCCACAGTGAACAGCAGCAATTGCGGGATGCGTGGACGATTCCACGAACGCCAGACTATAGCGACTGCCGCCGGAATCCAAGGGGTTTCTCGGCATATGCTCAACTTTGTGTTCTCACAGCAACACAGCGTCGCCGGCCTGTGACATCTCGGTAAAACCTGAGCTCTCCGCGATCGATAGCGCGCGGGTTGGACGCGAGCAGCTCGGCGGCGGCATCGGCCTGGTCGTGACCCACCTCGAGCACCACCCAACCGTCGGCAACCACAGTGCGAATTCCCGCAGCGATACGCCGGTAAAGATTCAAGCCGTCCGCGCCACCGTCGAGCGCTGCGACCGGATCGAAATCGCGAACCTCGGGTTCCAGGGCTGCGATCTCGCCGGAGCGAACATAGGGTGGATTGGCAACCAGTATATCGAAATTGCCGGCAATGCCGTCAAGGGCATCGGCCACCAGCCACGCCGCCCTCTCGGCAACCCCCAGACGGCACGCGTTGGCCCGCGCAACCTGCAGCGCGCTCTGGTTAATGTCGGTGCCGACGCCGGTGGCCAACGGCAGCTCGCAAAGAAGCGTGAGCAGGAGGCACCCCGAGCCGGTACCCACATCGAGCAGTCGCAGCGGTGCCGACGTGCGTCCCTCGGAGCGAACGAGCTCGAGCACGGCTGCGATCAAGGTCTCGCTGTCGGGTCTCGGATCCAGGGTCGCAGGTGAGATGGCGAAGCTTCGGCCATAGAAGTCGCGCGCACCGAGAATCCGCGACACCGGCTCGCGCCTGCGCCGCCTGTCGACGTAACAACGCAGCCGCTCGGCTTCTGCGGCGGAGAGCGGCCGCTCCGGCCGGCTCAGCAGCTCGGCGGCGGACAGCCCGAGCGCCGCGCCCACCAGCCGGCGCGCGTCGGTGCCCACATCGTGGATGCCGGCGCCCTGCAGCTCTACCGCCGCCTGCCGCACCGCGCCCGCCACGGTCGGGTGCCGGTCGCCGATGCCGGCATCAGGCCTTGCCATTTGCGTCCACCGCCGCGAGCTGGGTCGCCTGTTCCTCGGCCGCGAGGGCATCGATCATCTCATCGAGCGCGGTGCCCGCCAGAACCTCGTCGAGCTTGTGCAGCGTCAGGCCGATGCGGTGATCGGTGACGCGGCCCTGCGGAAAGTTATAGGTGCGGATGCGCTGCGAGCGATCGCCGGAGCCGACCTGGCCCTTGCGCTGCGCAGCGCGCGTATCGGCGGCCCGCTGCCGCTCCTGCTCGTAGAGCCGGGAGCGGAGGACCTGCATGGCGAGGCGGCGGTTCTGATGCTGCGATTTTTCCGCCGAGACGACGATGAGGCCGGTCGGCAAGTGCGTGATGCGGACGGCGGAATCGGTCTTGTTCACGTGCTGGCCGCCGGCGCCGCCCGCCCGCATGGTATCGATGCGGATGTCCTCGGGGCGGATGTCGACGTCGATGTCCTCAGCCTCCGGCAGCACGGCCACGGTTGCGGCCGAGGTGTGGATGCGCCCGCCCGTCTCGGTGGCGGGAATGCGCTGCACGCGGTGCACGCCCGACTCGTATTTGAGCCGGGCGAAGGCGCCCTTGCCGGAAATGGAGGCGACGATCTCCTTGTAGCCGCCGAGGTCGCTCTCCGACAGGCTGATGATCTCGGTCTTCCAGCGGTGCAGATCGGCATAACGGCTGTACATGCGAAAAAGATCCGCGGCGAACAGCGCCGCCTCATCGCCGCCGGTGCCCGCGCGCACCTCCAGGATGACGCTTCGGTCGTCGGCGGCATCCTTGGGCAGCAGTTGCAGCCGCAGCTCCTGCTCCAGCTCCTCGATACGCGGCGCGAGCGCCGCCAGCTCATCGCGGGCCAGGGTCGCCAGATCCTTGTCGGCTGCAGGATCGGCGAGGAGCGCCGCGAGATCGGCCTTCTCGGCCTGCGCCTTGCGCAGGGCGTGAATGGTCGCAACCAGGGGATTGAGGTCGGAGAATTCCTTCGAAAGCTGGACGTAGGTGGCCTGGTTCATGCCCTGGCTGAGCTCGCGCTGGATCGTCTCCCAGCGACGGACGAGATTGTCGAGCTTCTCGGCGGGTATGGTGGTCATCGGCAACAGAGCTCGAGACGGGCGAAGAACGAGGGGGAGGCTCAACCGCGGGCAGGCGCCCGAGGAACGACAGCGACGCTAACGCGTACCGGTCTGCAACTTGTCGGCCTTGCGCGAGCGCGGGTCGCCGGCATCGAGCCACCTCAGGCCGTCACGCCGCTGTGCGGTGAGCAGCATGAAATAGTCGAAACCCGCGCGCGCCGGCCTTGCAACCGGATCGGGCAGCAGTCTGATGGCACCATATACCTCGCCCGGCGCCGTCTGCGCCACGTATATCGCGCCGGCAAGCAGTGCAATCGGTGCGGTGAGCACGAACAACGTTCGCGCGCGCCGCCGTCCTCGCCCCGACCGTGGCGTGCTGCGCTCAATCCGCCGCGCAGGGACGGAAGCGTGGGGCGGCGGCGAATGCGAGCGCGTGGTGGCCGCCCTGGTCTGGCCTGCGGCCGCCTGCAACTGGCTGCTTATCCGCCAGAGAATGGGCTCCGGGTCGATGCGCACAAGCTCGCAATAGCCCCCGACGATGCGAGCGGTCTCTTTCCAATGTGGCAGCGCCGTAACGACCCCCGCCTCGAAGCTGTCGACGATCGAGACCTGGATGCCCAGGCGGCGCGCCATCGCATCGCGGGAAAGCCTGAGCGACAGCCGCATGTTGCGGAAAATGTTGCCGAGCTGCTCGTCCCGGCCGGCCGCCGGCTCGCCGATGGCGCTGATGCCCAGGCGTGAGGAGCCGCGCCCATCGTGACGGACGTTGTGTCCTTCCGCGGGGCTTCTTCTCATACGCATGACGGACGCAAGTGCACCCCCAATACAACCATGTTTCAGCAAACCCAGGCGGTTGTCAAAATGATGGCCGCGGGGGGCACCGCAGGACCTGCGGCGCAGGCCGTAAATGCCCCCAGCAGCAGCAAATCAGCACACTTGCGCGCGTTAAGGGTGTCCGCCTCTCCAGCAATTCAGGTGTGCCCTTGTGCAAGGGAGCACGGTGCCTCCCACCAGCCAGCCCGGGGAAAAGGCGGAAAGAACGGGCAAGGGGCGGAAAATTCCGGGGATGGGCCGGAAAGCACCTGGCCGCCTAAGCTCCAAATCGCGATCGGGACGGCGCAACCGCCAGGTCGGCAGGCAAAGAGTGTCCAAGGTCAGCGCCACCCGCTCGCAGTCGTAACCGCAAACCCGGTCGGGCACTCAAAAACCCGACAGCAACTTTGGCGTGTGCCGCAAGGCACGCGAAGGAGGCTCTCATGCTCAAGCACGGCATCGCCCTCGGGCTGTTCTCACTGCTGGCCGTCTTTGCCACACCCAGCGTCGCCGAACAGGCGAAATCCCAAACGTTCAGCGCCGACAGCTGCGGCTATGTCTGCATCTTCGCCGACAGCGGGCGGTGATCGTCCATCGACAACCGAGCCACACGAGGCAATCGGATGACCACCATGACCACGCAACCTCACCCAGGCGAATTCGCACGACACGAGGCGGCCCGAGGCCAGCTCTTGCGCTGGACCAGGGGGCGCTTTGCAAGGATGGCCGCATGGCTGGCGACGTGCGCCGACTACCATGCGGCGGCAGGCATGTACGAGGAGCTCTCGCGGCTATCGGATGCGGAGCTGAAACGCCGCGGCCTGTCCCGCGACACGCTGGCGCGGGACGTCTGCGAGTCGTCCGAGAGAGAGGCTAAATCATAGGCTGCGGCGCCGCGAGCGTCGCAACAACAAGATCGGGCCTGCCTCTCGTGCTCGAGGGGCAAGCCCGATCATCATCAGGTCCTATCGGCGACCGGCGTCACTGCCGCGCCCGGCAGGCTGACCATCGCCGCGCGGAGGGGGCTTCTTGCAGGCCGTGGTCGCTACTTTGCATTGATAGCGTGTGCGGCCGCCGCCTGCGTCTTCCTCCTTGCAGCCCTTCTCGACGGGGCGGCGCTTGCTCAGGGTCTCAAAATTGAACTGGGTGTCGGCCCATTCCGACCCGAACTTGGCCTCGACCTCCGACTTCCAGCGGCTCATCAACGTTGAACTCACCGACGATGTGATAACGGACCTGATCTCGGCGTCCGACATGGGCGAGAGCTCGAATGCGGTCTCCACCACATGGGGCGCTTCCTGGCAGTCTATTGGCCGCGGTTTGCACATGCGCACCTCGACCTCGTAGATATCGCCCGAGGACCCAACGCCGCCGAATGTCCTCGAGTATTCCAACAAACCTGCTTGCTCGGCCTGATCCCAGTTGGCCCACTCGGCACCGAGCTTGGCGCCAACTTCCGTTTCCCAGACCTTCCGCGCTGCGACCCGCGCTGCGGCCCAGATTGCGTCTTCTTGCGCCTCGACCGTCACCTTGTGGACCGCGCACACCTGCGTCTCCTCTTCGACCAGCTTCGGCTCCGGCGGCGGCTTGGTTTGGTCTTGCGATGGCGCCGGCTTGGCCTCCGTCGTGCCGGCGAATCGGCTCGCCAGGGGGACGGAAACCGCGAAGATGCTGAGCACGAACAACGCAACCACCGCCCAGCGCCCCGCATCGGCCGTCCAGCCGCCAAACGGCAGAAAGCGCGATGGCGCGTGCCGGCTCCAGTCGGCCATGTAGCCCGCCACATCGTCGATCACGCTACCGGCCTTGTAGTAGTAGCAGTGCGCGACCTCCTGGCGCCGCCAGGCCTCGGGTGAGATGAACACCAGCCGCAGCATCGTGTTGTCGTTGGCGTGCCGTTTGACACCGATCCGGTTCGCCATGGTCCAGGCGAAGCTCTCGCTGCCGAAGACCAGGCCCGAACCCCTGAGCCGGATGCTCACCACATAGGCAACGCCGAGCAGAAACAGCACCAGCGGCATCAGCAGCAGGAAAATCAGCGCGATTGCCACGACAATTGCCCCTGGAACGTACTTGGCGAAATCGTGGGCGTTCTTGTAGTCGGCGAGGCTGAGCCCCGAAACACCGAAAAGCTTGGACCAGACGAACGCAGGAAAGAACGTCAGCCAGTTCATGATGTCGATGAAACGGTCCCGCAGCTGCGGCGGGTCGTCCTTCAAGGCGGAGACTCCCAGCCTGCTGATGAGGCTGCCGTTGAAGGCCCAGTGATTGAACGCCTCGATGCCGATGACCACCGTCAGGAAGATGCCGGAGGCCAGCACGATGGCCGCGGACAGGCCGAGCGTCTGCACGAACCAGGTCAGGGTGCCGAAGATCCTCAGATGCAGCCCGGCCTCGTCGCCCGGCGTGTGGTAGCTGAGGTAGGAAACCGCCCGGTCCTCGGCTGGATCGTACTTCTTGGGCAGTTTCTCCTTCAGCGAAACAACCTTGTCGCGCATCCAGCGGCGGAACCGGCCCGGCAGCGTGACGATCAGCAGCCACAGCAGAATGAGCGGGGTCAGGAACCAAAAATAGCTGCCGATGGGCTTCAGGAACGGGAGCCACTTGACGGCGCGGTCCCAACCGTCGAACGCGTAAACGAGGTAGTAGGCGGCGATACCGGCGAGGAGAAGGTATTTGAACCCCTGCAGGGCGGCCGTCACGTAAAAGAGGGCGTCGCCCTTGCCCAACCATCGCTCGGCCCACGTGCGCAGTCGCTGCACCACATGGACCCCGAGCAGCCAGTAGAGCACCAGCGGAAAGATCAGGATCAGGGCGGTCCGCACGATGCCCGACTGAGGCACAGGCGCCCCACCGGCCGGTGTAACGACGCCCTGCTGCACGAGGTAGTACAGGAGCCCTAACAGGGGCAGGAGCGCCATGATGCGGTAGACCCACACGCCGATCGTGGCGGCAAGCATGCCGCCCCAGCGCTTCTCGAACGTGACGAACGGGCTGCCGAAGGTGATCACCCCATCGGGGCGGCGCACCGAGTTCCGCCCGACCATGCCGTTGCGGGTGCGCAGGCAGGTTGGGCACTGGTCGTCGAGCTTGAGCTCGTCGATCTGCGCGGTCTTGACGGGATCGTAGTAGCTCTCGTCCTTGTCCCAGAGATTCATGGCCAGGCGCGAGATCGTCCCGCCATGGCTGTGGGCGACGATGAAGACCTTGTCGTAGTAGTCCTTGCCGTGTTGGGCGTCGGCCTTGCTGAGCTCTTCCTGGATCAGCTTCTTGAGGCCGATGGCGGCGACGCGCCGCTCGTCGTGGCTGTTGCCGCCCGACCAGTTGTATTGGGTGTGGTCCAGCTCCTCGAGCGCGACGCCACGCTCCTTGAGATGCGTGGCCAGCCGGTTGATGAAGGCGCGCTGCTCCTTCTTGGCGTCGTCGGCGCGGTCCCAGTTGTCCCAATCGGTCTCGTGCGCGAACGTGCCGTGGACCGTGAAGATCTTGATGCGCCGCGGCTTGCCCGTGTCGGGCTTCGCCGCCTGCACGGCGCGGCGCTCGGGGATCGCCGCCGCGAGATTGCGCGGACGGTAGGTGATCGTGCGCGAGCGCCCGTAGCGCAGCTCGATCACGCGCTCGCCGAACCGCTCCAGAACGCTGTTGTGGATGCTCTCGTTGACCGCCGCCTCACCGCGGGAAAGCCTACCCGTGCGCCAGCTGCCGATCAGCATGCGCCTGAGCGGCGGGATCGCGGCGGTCGCCTGCTTCACCAGCCGAATGAACGGCAATCGGCCGCTCCAGGTGAAGATCCAGCCTTCCGCCACCGAGTGCTGCGGCCCCAGCGGGTCGGGCCGCGCCATCCCTACGAGCTTCTCCGTGTCCAGCGCCAGGCCAGCGGCGGTTTGGAGCCGCTCCGCCATCCACAGGAGGGGGATGTCGGAGAGCCCGGTCTCGCGCCACCCGCCGCCGACGTCGGCGTGGGTGCCGGCGAACCAGACCTGCTCGACGTGCTGATTGGCCGGTAGCGCCTGACCCTTGGGCAAGGTCCACAACGTCGGCCGGAACGGCCCGCGCAGCTCGTCGATGGAGAGCGCGTGCAGGGCGACGTCGATGTTGTCGGAGAGCTTCGTGTCGTGGAACTCGTACCTGCGGCCGATCGCTCCGCCGGAGACGAAGGGATTGCCGAGGTTGCCGACGGTGTCCCAGACGGCGACGCACTTGATCCGCACCGGATAATGCGCGGCGGCGCGAATCTCCGCCAGCGCTGCCTGGTTGCGCCCCTTTTCGCGCGTGCGATAGAGCGACCAGGCCTTGTCGAAGGAGAACCCGGCGCCGGATTTCGCCACGCCGAAAAGGGCGATCAGGCCGCCGAGGCTGCGCGCCTCGAAGGCGCCGCGCGAAAATCCGATGAGATAGATTTCGTCGCCGGGCTCGTAGTCCTTGACGAGCGTCTCGTAGGCCTTGCGGATGCGGTCATCGACGCCGACCCCGATCCCGCCCTTCACGAACTGCAGGGACTCGCCGTCGGCCGAGACGATGCCTTCGACGTAATGAGCAATCTGCTGCACACCATTGCTGTCGGTGGGGGCTACGACCTGGTGCAGCTTGCAGACGTTGGTGAGTATGGAGCCCGCGCGGTTGTTGTTCCACGTGCCGTCGAGGCACAAAATAACTCGCTTCATACCAACCCCCAAATGACCGGCATGGGCCGGTCTCGACGCCTGTCAGCAGCTGCGGTCTATTTGCGCAGGGGCACGTTATGCTTGTCGGCCATCGCGACGGTGACAGCCCGATGAAAATCGGCTGCCAACTGAGTGTATCTTGGGCCGCGCTTCGGGCTCCCTTTTCGCAAAGCCGCCGGCTGCTGGGGCGCAATATCGAGCGAGGTCGGCCTGGGGTCAATCCGAGAACGCCGGGCAGAGGGCCGTTTGTGTTGCCATAATCACACGGCTGTCGCGTCCACAGGCTGACGTATACGGGCTGACGACCATCTGCTAACGCACTAAATCTCGACGCCGTGCTCCTAGGCGTAGCGCTTGAGCTGGGCGCGCAGGCTGCCTTCGCCCGAGCGGAGGGTCTCCCTGAGCCAGCTTTGCAAGGCACCGGCATCGAGGCTCAGCACCATCGACTTGACGGGGCCGATCGAGGCCGGCGACAT
>DATEVP010000295.1:0-10124 GCA_035258465.1 Hyphomicrobiaceae bacterium | reverse complement strand
GGCAGGGTGGCGGCTCCGCTGCTAGGGGCGCCAGGACGACTCGCTGCCAATTCCACCCGGGCAGAGGCCAGGCGCTTGGCGATGCCTAACTGGCCACTGCGCGCGATTTCACTACCCAGCTTCTCGGCCAGCATCGATTTCCAGACTTCGCCGGCTGTCCCCTTGCCGAAGACGTGCTGAGCGTTCTTGGGTAGCATCGACTGGATGAAGGTCTGCAGCACGAACGCTTCGAGCTGGCCGAAGGCATCGCCGGGGTTGCGCGTTTGGCGGGGGGGGACGTGGTCGATGCGGAGCGGACCGCTCGGGGCTACGGCGGTGGGGTTTTCAGGGACGCCTGTTGGGGACGCCTGCACCGCGGCGCTGGATACCCCGGTGGGGACCGCGGCGCCGGTCGCAGCCTCGGCGCTCATGCGCCGGAGCCGCTCCGCGGCCACACGGTATTTCTGCGGGTCGGCCGCAAGAGCGACGCCGAGGACGATATCGGGGGTAGAATTGGCCACGGCGCGCATTTTCATGATGCTGAAGCTCGGCTGCACTATCGCTCGACAATCTTGCGGGAGGCTTGTGCTCCCGTGCCCGTAAGCCTCTCGATCGTCTCGAACAGGTCCCTCTTCTCGTCCGAGCGAAGCTCGTTGAGATCGGCGGCGTCCGCCACACGCTCGGCGCAGACCAAGCGCCCCGCGTGATCCAGCAGCCGGGCCGACTGCGCGTCTTTCTCCTTCCCCGTCGTCGATGCCTCCTCGGACAGGGATTGCAGTCGGCGGGCCATGCTGTCGATGAAAAGGCCCTGCAGCGCATCGTCCTCGTTGAGAGCCGCGATCAGGTCCTCCTGAGCGGCGGCCAACTGTTCCAGCCGGCCCCGCAAGTCGGCGAGCCTCCATTGCTCGATCCGATGGAGCTGCTGCTGGACCGCCAGGATGCGGTGAACCTTGCGGGCATGCGCGCTCATCGGGTCAACCTCGCGCCAGCCAGCCCATGAACCCCATCATGAACACGCGCAGGGCCTCGCCGATCATGAAGTAGAGCAGGAAGAAACCGCCGGCTAGAACGAGAGGGATCGATATGAAGTAGACCGGGATCTGCGGCACGAGCTTGTTGGCGATGCCCACCATGAGATTGATGATGACGGTGTAGACGATGAACGGGCTGCTGATCTGCAGCGCGAGGATGAAGGCGTTGGAGGTGGCGTCGGTCAGCTTGGCCAGGCTGAAATCGAGCGCGAACGGCTCGGTGATGGGCAACGCGGAATAGGACGCCAGCAACGCTCGCAGCACCTCCCAATGCTGGTCGGTGAGGAAAAAGAGGAGCGTGGCCGTGAGCGTGATCAGCGTGGCGAAGGCGGGCAGAGGCTCGGCATCCTCCAGGGGTGCGCCCGGCATGTTGCCAAAACCGATGTACATGGCCGCAGCCGTCGCCATGAACTGCAAGGCGAGGAAGAACATGCGCCCCATGACGCCGATCAAGGCACCGATGATGGTTTCCGAGATGAGGAGGGCGACCACGGTCGGGGTCGGGACCTGCGGCACGGCCGCCTGCAGAACCGGCACCAGCAGCGGCGACAGGGCCAGCGTGACGGCGATGGCAATGAACAGCCGCACGTTCATGGGAACGCGCGAGCTGGCGAACCCCGGCATCAGCATCAGGCAGCCGCCGATGCGACAGAAGGCCAGGAAGACCAGCAGCACCGTCTCGGACGTTATGGCGCTCACGAGATGGTCCCGAGCGACTTGATCTGAACGCCGCGGGCGATCTCCACGTGCGACAGCACGGGAAGGGTGGCGAACAGGCGCTCGGTCACCATGCGAACGTAGGGCCGTGCGTCGGGTGCGGCGACGAGCACGAACTGGTGGCCCTGGTCCATGCAGCCGCGAATGACCTTGGAGGCCTCGGCGCCGAACTGCTCGATCTGGCGTGGATCGATGTCGAACTCGATGACGTCGCCCTTGGCGTCGCGTTTCAGGCTCTGATGGAAGGCGAGATCCCACCGGTTGCCGAGGCGCAGCACCTTGAGCACGCCGCCATCGGCAAGGTCGCCGCAAATCTGCTGGGCGAGCCGCATGCGCACATGCTCGACGAGCTGCTCGGCGCGGCGCACGTGAGGGGCGATCTCGGCGATGGCCTCGAGCACCAGGTTGAGATTGCGGATGGAGACCCTCTCGGCCAGCAGCAGCTTCAAGACCGCCTGGATGCCGGAAAAGGAGATCTGCGAGGGCGTGATCTCGTCGATCAGGCGGCGATACTCGGGCTCGAGGCGGTCGAGCAGGGCGCGCATGTCCTTGTAGGACAGCAGCTGCGCCAGATTGTTGCGGATCACCTCGCGCAAGTGGGTGAGCAGCACGGACATGTTGTCGACGGGCTTGAAGCCCTCGCGCTTGACGTTGTCGGCGAACATTTCCGGCACCCACATCGCCTTGATGCCGAAGGCCGGCTCGCGCGCCTCCTCGCCCGGAACATCGGGCCGCGCACCTTCGCCGGTGATGACGAGCACATCGCCGATGCGCAGCTCCTCGCTGGCAACCACCGTGCCGTGCACCTTGATCTGATAGGTCTTGGGCGCGATGGCAAGGTCGTCCGTGAGCTTGATCTCCGGAACGACGAAGCCGTATTGGCTCGCGAACTTGCGCCGCATCTTGGCCACGCGCTGGGCAAGCTCGCCATGCACCTTGAGCAGCGCGCCCGAGATTTGCTTGCCGAGGCAGAGCTCGATCTCCGTCGTCCGCAGGGATTCCCGAACGGAGAGTCGCGCCTCTTCCTCGGCGGCCACGGTCACGGCCAGGGCCTTGGCCTCCTCGGCAGCCCGCACCTCAGCCCGGCGCTTCGGGATGATGTAGGCGGTGAAGGCGAGCAGCGAGCCCAGCAGGGCGAAGGGGAGAAACGGCAGCCCCGGCGCCAGGGCGAGTACGAACATGGCGATGCCGGCCAGCAGAAGGGCACGGGGATAGTTGCCGAGCTGACCGAATACCGCCTTTTCGGTCGAGCCGCGCGTGCCGCCCTTGGAGACCAGCAGGCCGGCGGCGAGCGAGACGATCAGGGCGGGGATCTGCGTGACGAGACCGTCGCCGACGGAGAGCTTGGTGAAGACGTCGGCGGCCGCCGCGGGCGACATGTCGTGGCGCGTCACGCCGATGACGATGCCGCCGAAGATGTTGACGGCGGTAATGATGAGGCCGGCGATGGCGTCGCCGCGCACGAACTTGGAGGCGCCGTCCATCGAGCCGAAGAAGGCGCTCTCCTCCTCCAGCTCGCGTCGGCGGCGCGTTGCCTCCTTGTCGTCGATGACCCCGGTGTTGAGGTCCGCATCGATGGCCATCTGCTTGCCGGGGATGGCGTCGAGGGTGAAGCGCGCGCCGACCTCGGCGATGCGCGTTGCGCCCTTGGTGATCACCACGAAGTTCACGGTGATCAGGATGACGAAGACGATGGTGCCGATGACGAAGTCGCCGCTCATGACGAAGCTGGCGAAGCCGGCAATGACATGGCCTGCCGCCGCGTAGCCTTCCGCGCCGTTGGACAGGATCAGCCGCGTGGTGGCGATGTTGAGCGAAAGGCGCAGCAGAGTGGCGATCAGGAGCACCGTCGGGAAGGCTGAAAAATCGAGCGGCTTCTGGATCCAGAGCGCCACCATCAAGATCAGCACCGACAGCGCAATCGAGAAGGCCAGGCCGAGGTCGATCAGGACCGCCGGCAGCGGCAGGAACAGGACTGTTACAATGAAGACGATGCCGACCGCGAAGCCGACATCTTGGCCGCCGCGTTCGGCAGGCTTGACGGTTGCTGCAGCCGAGGCCGCCATCAGTCCCTCTATGATGCCTGTCGGCTAGCTGGGCAGAGCCTCAGAAACCGACCTCGATGCGCGTATAGACCTGCTCGGCGAACGTGTAGATCACCGTGCCGATGAACGGCGCGGTGATCGAGGCGACCAGCAGGATGGCGATGATCTTCGGAATGAAGGTCAGCGTGACTTCCTGCACCTGGGTCAGGGCCTGCAGCAGAGCGATGACGATGCCGATGACCATCGCCGCCACGACCGCCGGACCACAAGCGACGATGACGGTCCAGAGGGCGGATTGGACGATGTCGAGTGCGTCCGCCTGGTTCATGTCACGCCACCGTGATTCCGGGCCCAAGCAGGACCTGCTGGCCGTTGTCCAAGAGTGCCAGCGGGCCATCCGAGGTCACCCGCACGGCTACAACCTGGCCGCCGATCGTGCCGTCCGCCGATGCCACCGTCCGCCCTATGAACGCTTCCGCCTGCGTCAGCGCGGAAGCCGACATCAGGGCATCGAGCTTGGCGTTCATCTTCAACGCCTGCTCGACGCTGGAGAACGCCGCCAGCTGGCCCATGTACTGGGCCGAGTCCATGGGCTTGGTCGGGTCCTGGTTCTTCAGCTGGGCGATGAGAAGCCGAAGGAAGGCGCTGTAGTCGAGCGTCTGTGGGGCTGGTGAGGATGCCGTGGTCGTGGCCGCGGCTGCCGCTGCGGCTCCGCCGGTGGACGTCACTTGCATGGCGAGATCTCCTGCTTGCGGGGACGCTGCACGCGCAACCGGCGCCTCATTTGAGGCCGTCGCGGATGGAGGTGGACACGTCGATCAGGCCCTTGAAGTTTTCCGATTTCTCGAGACGGATCTGCTCGGCCTCGCGCACGATCCAAAGGCCAATGGAGATGAGGTCCGCGCGCAAAGGCTTCGGCAGATCGTTTTCCGGCCTGGCGAGGTCCTCGATCAGATAGCCCCACAGCCGCCGGACGTAGAGCACGGCCTCGATCGCCTCGCGCGAGTTCGCGCCGTTCTTCTCGGCCTCGCGCAGGAGCTCGATCGAGCGGTCGAGGGCCTGGCGCTCGCGCTCCCGGGCGCCCTTGGGCGTCTCGTCGAGGACTTCCGCGTATGAAAACTGATACATCGGCTTTTTATCCTGATTGCTGGTGTGGGATGCTGGGGATCAGAGGTAGTTGAGGATCGTGAGCTTCGCGATGCGCGCGGTCATGGCATAGGCGATCTCGACCTGCGTCAGCAGCTCGGCGACCCGCGTGGAGGCTTCGTAGGGGTCGACGCCTTCCAGGACGCCGATGTGGTTGGCCATGATGTCCATCTGGATCGACATGCGGTCGTTGGCCTTGGCGATGCGCTCCTGGGCGACGCCAAGATCCGCTTGCAGCTTGGTCAGGCCGTCGAGCGCTTGGCCCACTAGGCTCGTTGCGGTTTCGACCACGGCCTGAAACGCGTCCTGGTTGAGCTTGGTGGTGCCGAGGTCGGCAACCATGGTGAAGGCGCTTGCGAGCTTGCGAAATGCCTCGTCGTTGGCATTGACCGAGGTTTCGACGAGCTCGGTCGACGAAATGCGGCTGCGGATGTTCTGGTCGGAAGCGGCCGACCACGTTCCGCTCCACGCGCCCGGATCGAAGAGCCCGGCAAACGTCGTGTCGAGGAAAGTCTGCATATCGGCAGAGTCGATGTTCGCCACGCCTGGGTCCGACTGAGAGATGCCGAACGCACCAGCGAACGCGCTCGCCACGGCTTGGGCGTTGGCCGCGCCGGGAGCCTGGTATTCGGTGATCGGCCGCACGTCGGCGTTGATACCGGCAAACAGCGACGCGCCATCGATGGTCGTGTTGAGCATATCGGCAAACATCGAAAGGCCGGACAGCGCCTGCGTTTGCAGCACTTGCTGGCTCTGGTTGCTGATGGCGCCTGCCATGAGCTGGCCGAGAAAGCCTTGCGCGGTTTCGGCAAGTGCCTTCAGGGCGGCTTGGCCGGCGTTTAGGCGCGTGGCCGCGACCGCATTGGTGTCGGTGATCGTCTGAAGCCGGGTGTGCTCCTGGCGAAGGGAAATGACCTCGCCCGTCCGAAAACCCAGGCTCAGCCCCATGTCGGCGTGCCGGCCGGTCGTCACTTCTTTTTGCGTTTGCGCCAGCTTTGCCTGCAGCGTGGTGAGGAACAAGCGAGTGGATTCCGACAGGGCGCTCGTGGAGATGGGGGTCGTTTTCATGGCCTCATCCCACCATCTGCAGCACGGCGCCCAACATGTTGTCGATCGTCGCGATCAGCCGCGTCGACGCCTGATAGGAGCGCTCGAGCTCCAGCAGCAGTGTCATCTCCTCATCGAGGTTGATGCCGGTGGCGTTCGACAAGGCTTCGGAGCCGCGCTGCAGGAGGGCATTCTTGTAGTCGGCATCGTCGCTGGCGTTCTTGCGCATCTCCTGCAGCCAGGCGGCCGACGAGGATGCAAATCCCGCAACCGTGTCCGAAGGCGCGGCTTGCGCGGCCGGATCGAACGCCTGCTGCGCGTTGAGGCGGTCGGTGAGCTGCTGAAGGCGGTCGGAGAAAGCGGATGCGCCAGTCGGGTTGTAGAGGTAGGCGGGATTGCCGGAGATGCCGCCATCGCGCAACAGGCTCGCATCGCCACCCTGGGTGGGGTCGACGCTCGGATTGAGGACGATCGACCCGGCGAGCCCGGTCAGAATGGTGCCGGCGGCCGGCATGGCGGGCCCACCCGGGTAGGTGAAGAGGCCGGGGACGTCCGGCAGCGTCGGGGTGGCGCTCTGGTCGCTCTCGGCAAAGGCGCCGATGAGCCCGCGCGCGATCTCATCGAGCTGGCTTTGATAGGTGACGGCAACGGTGTCGCGCACGGCGGCAAGGCCCGGCAAGCGGCCGGTCTTGGCCGCCATCGGGCCTTGCGGGCTCGTGATGGGGACGCCATCCACGTAGACGGCGCTCCCGGCCGTCGCCGGCGCGAAGATCAACGTTCGGTCGAAGGTGACGGAGCGCGGACCGACATCGAACAACGTGAGCCCGCTGTCCGTATAGATCGCCATGTCGTCGTTGGCGCGCCTGACGGTGCGGATGCCGATCTCGTTGGCGAGGCTCGCCAGGATCTGATCGCGCTGATCGAGCTGATCGGTGACGTCATCTCCCCGCTGCGTCCCGCCGACGATCTCGCGGTTGACCGTTTCGAACTGCACGAGCAGCGTGTTGACGCGATCGACGGATGAGGCGATCTCGGCGTCCGCGGCCGCGCGCACCTGCTGCACGACCTGCGTCGCGTCGTGCAGCCCCTGCACGAGGTCGCCGGCGGCCGCAACCGCCGTGCGGGCGGCAACGGCATCCTGCGGGGCCGCCCCATACCTCTGCAGCGCTTCGCCGAGCTTCGATACGAGAGCCGCCGGCGAAGCATCGAGCTCGGGATCGTTGATGGTCTCGTCGAGCCGGTTCAGCGCCTCGAGGAGCACCCGCTGCGTGCCCGCATCCGAGGTGGCCCCGAGCATCTTGTCGAAGAGCGCGGCATTGGACGCGCGGGTGATGGAGGCGAGCTTGACGCCGCCCCCGGGCAGGGTGACGAGGTTCGCTGTCTTGCGCGATGCGTGGGGATCGCCCGCGCGCGCGACGTTGCGCGAGACGACCGCCGTCTGCTCCGCCGTCGTCGACAGCCCGGACAGGGCGACGTCCAGACCCACTGAGAGCGACATGCGCCGGCCTTTCTAGCGGTACGCGGTGCTACCCTCAACGTTTGAGGTTGACCACCACGTCCATCAGCTCCGAGCCCGTCTGGAAGACCTTGGAGTTTGCCGTGTAGTTGCGCTCGGATTCGATCATGGCGGTCAGCTCGGACGCCAGGTCCACCGTCGACTGCTCGAGCGCGCTCGACACCATGGTGCCGAAGCCGCCCTCACCCGCGAAGCCGACCTGGAGATCGCCGGAATCGACGCTCGGAACGAACACGTTGCCGGCCAGCGGCTGCAGATTGTCGGGACTGGCGACATTGCCGAGCGGAATACGGTAGGTGGCGATGCGGGCGCCGTTCTGGAACACGGCGAACAGCGTGCCGTCGTCGGCGATCTCGACCCGCTCCACCTCGCTCGGCGCGTTGCCGTTCACCGACGCGTCGAGCACCGTGTAGCTGGCTGCGAGCTGGCTCGACTGCGACATGTCGAGCGTGACTGTGCCGCCGTTCGGGATCGGGATGTCGAGCGAGGTGGGGCTGGCGGCGTCGAGCTGTCCGGTGGTCGGATCGAACACCAGCGTGTTGGTCACGAGGGCCGCATTCGCATAGGGAAAGCCGCCGCTGGTGGGGTCGGCGTCCGCCTGATTGTAGATGGCGATCTGCCAGTTCTCCGCCGCGGTCTTGGTGGCGTACACGTCGACCGTCACCTGGTTGCCCAGGTTGTCGTAGGTGACGAGCGAGGTCTTGGCCGTGTAGGTCGAAGCTGCGGTGTTGTCGACGGGGGTGTCGCCCGTCACATCGGCCGCGTTGGAGGGGAGGTTGACATACAGGTTGCCGGCCGTCGACGGATCCGACTGCAGGGCGAGCGCGCCGATGTTGACGACTGCAAGGCCCGCCGTTCCGTTCGCGACCGGCGCCGGTGCACCCGCCGCCACGCTGTAGCCCATCAGCCTGAAACCGCCGGCATTGACCAGGTCGCCGTCGCCGTTCTTCACGAACGATCCGGCCCTGGTGAGGAAGGTCTGGGCGTTGTCGTTGCTGACCAGCAGGAAGCCGCTGCCCTTGACCGCCAGGTCCGTGACGGAGGTGGTGAACTTGAAGGTGCCCTGCTCGCTGATGCCGAAGCGGACACGCGTCTCCACGCTGCCGGACTCGTAGGCCGAGCCGCCGGACTCCAGCACCAGCGAGGAGAATTCCGTCGACGCCCGCTTGTAGCCGGTCGTGTTGGAGTTGGCGATGTTGTCGGCCACCGTGCTGAGTCTGTTGGCCTGTGCAGCCATGCCGGATGCACTGGTCCTCATCATACCGTAAAGGCCCATCGAGCTTTCCTCTGCGCGTGATGCTCCAGGGTGCGCAGTAAAGCAGCCCCAGCTTGTGCGAGGCTGGACTTCGTCGATGGAGCGTGGGTCAGGAGGAGGCCGCGGCGTTTCCGCCACCGCTCGCGTCTCACTCGTAGGCGAGCCGGTAGCCGAGATAGCGCTGCGAGTCGATTGGGTCGTAGCCGAGGCGATGGCGCAGGCGCTTGCGCAGCTTGCTGATGTGGCTCTCGACCACGTTCTCGTCGATGTCCTCGCTGAAGAGGCCGTAGACGTAGTTGAAGATCTGGCTTTTGCTCACCCGGCAGCCGCGGGTGCTCACGAGATACTCGAGAATGCGCCGCTCGCGCCGGGGCAGCGGCAGCACCTCGCCGGCGACCTCGGGATCGCGGCCGTCGTAGAACACGCACACCGGCCCGACGTTCGTGCCCTCGCTCTTGGTTTGCACCCTGCCGCGGATGGCTTTGATGCGCGCGAGGATCTCGCGCACGTGGACCGGCTTGCGCACCACGTCGTCGACGCCGGCGGCGAACAGGTCCAGCGTTTCCTCCAGAGACTTGTTGTCGTTCATGGCGATGACGGGAGCCGGGGAGCGTACCTTTATCAACTTAGGGAATACATGGCGGTCGCGGCAGTCACCAAGAAGAAAGGCCTCCACAGCCAGTAGATCTGGCTCCGAGACCGTCTTGACCCAATTGTCGAAATCGGTGGTGCTGAGGCCGGTGGCGGAGATCCCTTCCCGGTCGAACCAAGCCCGATAGCCTTCCGTCACGGCTTCGCGCTCGTCGACAATAACAATCATGGGACGCCCCCCGAATCGCATCGATTGTCCGACAACGGCTGGTATCTGTAGTAGTATTTTTGGTCAACAACAGTTGGTGATTGGTTGGTTGTAGACTATTGAGCGTAACTTAAAGGTCTCACTTCGATGATTCGGGGATTTCTCGAACGCCGACCAGTTAACAAAGGGTAAATAAATGGGCGCCGCGGCATCGCGCTCTGCGCTCGCGCCGGGCGGTGCCCGACTGGACGCCTGAAGGGCTGCTGCCGCCGCCGGTTCACCGGCGATTTACTGAAAATTTGAAGAAACTCGTCTCTGCCCATGGCCTTTGGTGTTGGGCTCACCAGTTGTTGAGAGACTGGGACGGCGAACTTTGGAGAGGACTGCGTTGGCTGCTTTGCCCGGGACCGGTGGTACGGTCGTTCCTTTTCAGGTGAATGGAAACGCTGCCCTCAAAGGGACGGTGGACAGCGACGCGCGCGTGGCCCCGCGCCGGAAAGTCCTGAAGGCGGGGATTGCCGCGTCCAACAATCGCCACCTGACGGTGTCCTGCACGGTGAGGGACTTGTCCGCCACGGGCGCGCGCCTG
>DATEVP010000294.1:0-2902 GCA_035258465.1 Hyphomicrobiaceae bacterium | reverse complement strand
TGAGGAGGTGAACAAAATTGAACATAGGCCAGATTGCGCGCGATTCCGCACAAGCTCAAGCACCTGATTGCAGCGGACCAGTGGGCCGTCCTGGCTTGGGTGCCGGATTGATTTTCTTGTCCCTTGCCTTCCCGGCACAAGCGCCACAGCTTCCACTACGTTGAGATAAGGTCAACCCCGAAACCCGCATTACCCATTCAGAATTTGTCAGAGGCCTATACTTTGTGCCATAAAGTCGGATGGTTCCATTTATCCGAGACGGACCGCAACGCTAAAGGCATTGCGTCAGCGGGGGCAAGGCCGGCGCACATGGCGCAGACGGAGATGGACATGGACGCCTCCCTTTTTCCGAAGGCGTAAGACCGGCCGCAGACAGGCGGTTGCGCAGGGGAAGGGAGAAGCCTCACGATCCAACGGCATCGATGTGCCAAAGTGGAGTTCTCACCAACCACTTAAGGACGGAGGCTTCTCATGGATAAGGTTACGACAATTGCCGTGGATAGCGCAAAGCGGGTCTTCAGCGTGTACTGGGTGGATGCGCTCACGGGCGAGATTGGTGCGAAGACGATGACCCGGGTGAAGTTCGAGGAATTCATGCGTACAGGTAAGCCGAGCCGGGTGGTGCTGGAGGCCGGCGGCGGCGCGCACTACTGGGGCCGCTGGCTGGCGCGCCAGGGGCACGAGGTGCGGCTGATCGCGGCGCAGCACGTGCGCCCGTTCGTGCGCACCAACAAGACCGACGGGGCGGACGCACGCGCGATTTGGGAGGCGGCGCAGCGTCCCGAGGTCCAGTGGGTGCCGGTCAAGAGCGAAGCGAGCCAGGCGGTGCTGTCGTTGCACCGGGTACGTACGCAGCTCAAGGACATGCGGCGCATGCAGGGCAACCAGGTGAAGGCGCTGCTGTACGAATTCGGCATCGTGGCGCCGGCCAAGGTGACGGTGGCCCAAGTCGAGGCCTGGGTGGCCGCGGGTCGGGTGCCCGAGCTGCTGCAGGCGAGCCTGGGCGAGCAGATCGGGCGCATCGCACAGCTGAAATGCGCGGAGCTGCAGTTGACGCGCCGCATCGAGCGGCATAACGCCGACGATGCGCTGGCAACCGGTCTGCTGGCCGTGCCGGGGATCGGCACGCTGACGGCGAGCGCGCTGGCCGCGGAACTCGGTGAAGGCGCTGCCGCGGGCTATACGAACGGACGGCAATACGCCGCCTGCAAGGGGATCACGCCGCGGCTGAGCGGCACCGGCGGCAAGGTGCGCGCCGGGGCGATCAGCAAGCGCGGCGACCCGTATGTGCGCACACTGCTGATTCATGGCGCGCGCAGCGTGATCTCGCACCAGCGCCGGGCCAAGCGCCTGTCGCCGTGGCTGAAGGGGTTGCTCGAGCGCCGGCCGCTGAATGTTGCGGTCGTGGCGCTGGCGAACAAGATGGCGCGTACCGCTTGGGCGCTGGCCGCGCACGGGCGGTCGTACCAGGAGCACTACGGCGCGCAAGCGGCGTAGCCGATTAATTCGCTTAAAGAGGAATGGATCGTCGAAAGGTTGCGCAGGTGATCTGACTCCAGTGATGGCAATCCGGGTGCCCCGGAATCGACTCGAACCTGTATCGTGCCTTGAGCTTCGAGCTCGCGAAGGAGATGAGGTGTCGATTACGGAAACCATCAAGGCCGCAAGGCGAAAGCCCTGCACCGTAGGCCGGATATAAGACCGCAACACCCTGGCTCCGCCAAAACCAAAGTCAGAACACTTGCACTCCGGGAGGCGTCCATATAAGGAACCATGAAACCGAGCAAAATTCTATCGCTCATCACGGCACTGGTCGCAGCGGCATGTTTTTCGGCATCGGCTCAGGCGCAGACACCGGACAGGATGCTGGCCGGATTTGCGCCGGGCGGCGGCGTCGACATCCTCGCCCGCATCTTCGCGGAAAAGTGGAGCGAGGCGATCGGCCGCCCGGTCGTGGTGGAAAACAAGGCCGGCGCCGGCGGGGTGATCGCGATGGAAGCGCTGAAGTCTGCGCCGCCCGACGGCAACACGCTGATCCTCGCGCCCGATTCCAATGTTGCCGTCTATCCGCACACCGTCATGAAGCCGGCGTACAACGCGCTCGCCGATTTCGTCGGCATCGCACACACCGGCAGCAGCAGCATCGCACTCGGAATCAGCACCAAGGTGCCGGCGAAGACCCTGGCCGAATTCGTCGCCTGGACGAAGGCGAATCCGAAGCAGGCGAGCTTCGGCTCGTCGGGCGCGGGCTCGGTGCTGCAGTTCTACGGCCAGATGATTGCGCAGGAGACCGGCGCGCCGCTCACGCACGTGCCCTACCGCGGCGTCGCGCCGGCGATCGCCGATCTTGCAGCCGGCCAGATTCCCGCGGCGGTGCTGCCACTCGGGACGATTTTGAGCCAGGTCAAGGCCGGCAAAGCGCGCGTGGTTGCGCACTCCGGCGCCAAGCGGAGCGCGGCGGAACCCGACGTGCCGACCTTCAAGGAACTGGGCTACCCCTCCCTCGAACAGCCGAGCTGGTTCGGCATCTTCGGGCCCGCAGGCATGAATCCCGCGATGGTGGCGAAGCTGAACCAGATCTTCGTGCAGGCGATGCGCACGTCGGCCATTAGGGAGCGCATGGCGAGACTTGACCTCGAGATCGAGGAACTGACCCCGGCACAGTTCGCCGCGAAGATCAAGGCCGACTACGACCAATGGGGCAAGGTAGTGAAGGCCTCCGGCTGGGATCCAAGCAAGCACTGAGGCAGTGAGGCGACTCGCCGGAATGCGCGGCTCGTTCCGCGGCGCGCAGGCGGCTCAGACCCTCAGACCACGCTCGCAGCGCGGAACTTTGCGATCTCGTCTGCGGAGTAACCGTTCTCGGCGAGGATTTCGTCGGTGTGCTCGCCCGCTTCCGGCG
>DATEVP010000293.1:0-3028 GCA_035258465.1 Hyphomicrobiaceae bacterium | reverse complement strand
GGGGCCCATGACCTTCCGCAAGGAAGACCACCAGGCGCTGCAGGACATGTATCACTGGCGCATCAAGAAGGACGCCAAGGACAACGATATGCTGGAGCTGGTGGCCAACATCGCGGCCAAGGACATGCCGCTGCCGGTGCGGGAAAAGAAGTAACGTCGGGATTTGGACACAGACGGCCGGGTACGCCCCCGGCCGCCTCGCCTTGCGCAATGGTTCGAGGTAAACTTATTGCAGCAAATGGCAAAGAAATTCCGCGCCCGCCTCGATATCTTGCCGCCTGCGCAGCGGCGCCTCTGGGACGAGCTTGGCAGCGTTCCCGGCCAATTCGTCCTGTATGGCGGAACGGCACTGGCACTGCATCTCGGGCATCGCCAGTCCGAAGACTTCGATTTTTTCGCCGACCGCGATATCAAGCCGGACGAACTCTATCGTGCCGTGCCTTTCTTGCTGGGATCGCAGATCACCCAACAGGAGCCCAACACGCTGACGTGCCTCGTCGATCGCGGCGGTCCCGTGAAGATCTCGTTCTTGGGCGTGCCTCACGTGGCACGCATTTGCGAGCCTCTTGTGGCCGAGGACATCGGGTTGAAGGTGGCGTCCCTCATCGACATCGCGGGTACCAAGGCCTCGGTGGTACAGCAGCGAGCCCAGGCTAAGGATTATGTCGATATCGATGCGCTGATTACCCAGGGGGGCATAGACCTACCGACGCAACTCGGAGCCGCCCGGCTCGTGCACGGGGTAGCCTTCGCACCCACACCGACACTCAAGGCCCTAACTTATTTCGGCGATGGTGATCTCCCCACATTGGCCGACGACGTCAAGCGCCGTTTGGTTCGGGCGGCGACGGAAGTGAACCCGCTGCTGCTGCCTGACCTCGACCGCTCCCGCTGGTGCAAATGACGAAGGTTGCTAATGGACGCACTGCCACACACTCCCGAACTCTTGCGGGCGGCGAAGCGGATCGTCTGGTTCAGACGCCCTGAAGAAGCGCTCGACAATCCAGTGGAGCTTCTGGCCCATGCCATGAGGCATGCAACAGATGCGGACATGGCATTGCTTCTCGAGCAAGTGGGCGAAAGCGGTCTGCGGGAAGCAATTGAGCTTGCACCAGCCGGAATCATCGACGCTCGGTCGTGGTCTTACTGGAATGCGAAGATCGGACGGTTTCCCGCACCAAGTGCGCCGCAGCGCAACCTTCGCTGAAAGAGGGGTCCGATGCCAGATTTGGAGTCGGCCGATCCGGTTCTGGAGACGCGCGATCTCACCATCCGCTTCGGCGGTCATGTCGCCGTCGACCACGTGAGCGCCGCCTTCCATGCCGGCACGCTCACCGCCATCGTCGGCCCCAACGGCGCGGGCAAGACCACGTACTTCAACCTGATCTCCGGCCAGCTGCCGGCGAGCGCGGGCACCGTGCTGCTCGATGGCGCGGAGATCACGAGGCTCGGCGCGGCCGCGCGCGCCAAGCTCGGCGTCGGCCGCGCTTTTCAGCTGACCAATCTCTTTCCGAATCTGACGGTGCACGAGAACGTGCGGCTTGCCGTGCAGGCGCGCGCGGGGGGAGGCGGCAATATCGTCTCGCTGTGGTCGAGCCGGCGGGACTGGATCGAGGAGGCCGACCGGCACATCGCCGCGGCCAACCTGCAGGACAAGCGCAACATGCAGGCCGTCGCCCTGCCGCACGGCGACAAGCGCAAGCTCGAGGTGGCGATCATGATGGCGCTCACCCCGCACGTATTCATGTTCGACGAGCCCACCGCGGGCATGTCGGTCGACGACGTGCCGGTGATCCTCGACCTCATCAAGCAGCTCAAGGCCTCCGGCGACAAGACCATCCTGCTGGTCGAGCACAAGATGGACGTGGTCAAGAGCCTCGCCGACCGCATCGTCGTTCTGCACAACGGGCGGCTGGTGGCCGACGGCGCGCCGGCCGAGGTGATCGGCTCGCCGATCGTGCAGGAGGCCTACCTCGGCGTCGCCGCCAAGAGCGCCGCCCATGCCTGAGCCGCTCCTCACGCTCGAGGGCGTGCACACCCACATCGGCCAGTATCACATCCTGCAGGGCGTCGATTTCGCCGTGCCGGCGGGGGCGATGACCGTGCTGCTCGGGCGCAACGGCGCCGGCAAGACCACCACGCTGCGCACCATCATGGGGCTGTGGAAGCCGAGCGCTGGCCG
Source organism: Hyphomicrobiaceae bacterium (assembly GCA_035258465.1). Taxonomy (GTDB): domain Bacteria; phylum Pseudomonadota; class Alphaproteobacteria; order Rhizobiales; family Hyphomicrobiaceae; genus AWTP1-13. Next base: position 846 of record DATEVP010000293.1, on the reverse strand, counting down.
GGTCACCTTCGCCGGCCGCGAGATCGGCGGCTCAGCGACGCCGGACATCGCGCGCGCCGGCATCGCCTACGTGCCGGAGACCATGGGCGTGTTCGCGGACCTCACGGTCGAGGAGAACATGGCACTCGCGGCCCAGGGCGGGCCGCCCGATGCGGCGCGCCTCGACTGGATCTTTACGCTTTTCCCGGCGCTCAAGCGCTTCTGGACGCATCCAGCCGGCGTGCTCTCGGGCGGACAGAAGCAGATGCTGTCGATTGCGCGCGCGATCGTGGAGCCGCGCCGCCTGATCCTGATCGACGAGCCGACCAAGGGCATCGCCCCGGCCATCATCGAGAACATGATCCGTGCCTTCCAGGCGCTCAAGCGCGACCAGACCACGATCCTGCTGGTGGAGCAGAACTTCCGCTTTGCCGAGGCGCTGGGCGATACCGCGGTGGTGATGGACGACGGCCGCATCGTGCACCGCGACAGCATGGCGGCGCTCGCGCGCGATGCGGCGACGCAGACGCGGCTGCTGGGGCTGTCGCTGGAGGCGCATGGGTGAGTGCTCCCTCTCCCCGTGAAGAACGGGGAGAGGGGACCGGGCGGCGCATGGGGTGAGGTCGGAGGCATGGGCGAGACGTCAGCAATTGCAGGCCAATCTGCGACCGAGCCCATTCCGGTGGTGCGCACGGATTACCTGCCGCTGCTGCTGGTGCCGGCGCTGGCGGCGGCGGCCTATCCGCTGATCGGCAACCCTACGACGTGGGTGACGCTGACGATTGCTGCGCTTGCCATGGGCATGATGATCTTCGTCATATCGAGCGGGCTGACCCTCGTGTTCGGGCTGATGGATGTGCTCAACTT
>DATEVP010000292.1:0-2601 GCA_035258465.1 Hyphomicrobiaceae bacterium | reverse complement strand
CTCGGGGGTGGGAATGCCCGGTCCCTCATCGTTGATGTCGATCTCGATCGTCCGCGGCAAGGCGGCGATCCTCACGGTGCCCGCCTTTCCGTACTTGACGGCGTTGTCGAGCAGGTTGCGGACGGCGCGCTTGAGCGCGTCGGGCTGGCACTCCTGGACGATGGGCTCCGCCGGCTCCATGCGCACCGGCATGCCAGCGTCCTTCATATCGTCCACCACGCTCTGCAGGAGCGAGGTCAGATCGGTCTGCCGGCGCGGCTCGCCTGCGCTCTCGTCGCGGGCAAATTGCAGCGTGGTGCCGATCATGGCGTCCATCTCGGCAATCGTGGATAGCATCTTGTCGCGCTCCGGCGCGCTCGCTCCGCTTTCGGCCCGCAACCGCAGCAGCGTCAGAGGGGTGCGCAAATCGTGCGAGATGGCGGCCAGCAGGCGGGTGCGGTTGTCGATCAGGTTGCGCAGGCGCGTCTGCATGTCGTTGAAGGCGCGTGCCGCCTGCGCGGTCTCCGTCGTTCCGGTCTCCGGCAGCGGCGGCGCGCTCACATCCTGGCCGAGGCGCTGGGCGGCCGTTGCCAGCGACGCCAGCGGCGCGGTGACGCGTCGCACGGCCCACACCGACACCGCCACGATGATGACGGTCATGATGCCCATCGAAAAAAGAAACTGGGCAGAGAAGCCGGGGCCGCCCGCGGGCAGGGCCGTGGCAAATGACAGCCACTGGCCGTCGGCGAGGGGGATGGCGACTTGCAGGTCCCTGAAGGCGGCGAACCCGAACCCATGCATCATCGGGCCGCGCCCCATCATGTGCCATGGCCCGAAGGCGGGGCCGTCCGCCGACGATGCCGCCACACGCGGCCGGCGCAGCGATGGAAGCGACAGCCGCTCCACCAGAAACACCGTGATGGCCTCGGCCACCCCTTCCGCGTCGCCGGTCGTGGCGATGCCCGGCGCCTCGGCCGAGAGGGTGACGCGAAAGCTCTGGTCGCTCACGGCGGCGACGATGCGTTGGCGCGACTCGCGTGGCGTGTCCTGCACGAGGCGGGTCAGATTGGCGATGCGCTGGGCGGTGGCAAACCCGCCGACGGCGCGCACCGCCTGCTCGCGGTCGGCCGTGTAGATCCACCAGCCGGCCGCATGCGACACGATCAGGCCCGCAAGCAGGACCAGCAGGGTTTGTCCGAACAGGCTGCGGGGCAGAAGCGGGCTCATTCCTGGCTCACCGCCGGCGTGAACGTGTAGCCGCCGCCCCACACGGTCTTGATGATCTTGGGATCGGTCGGGTCCCGCTCGAGTTTCTTGCGCAGGCGGCTCACCTGGGTATCGATGCTACGGTCGAGCCCGGTCGCGGCCCGGCCGCGCGCCAGGTCGAGAAGCTGATCGCGGCTGAGCACGCGCTGCGGCCGCTCCACGAACGCGAGCAGGAGATCGTATTCCCCGGTGCTGAGGGAAATCGTGACGCCGTCGTCGCGCAGCAGCTCCCGCCGCCCGAGGTCGAGCCGCCAGCGCTCGAAGCGGTATCGCTCAGGCTGCTGGCCGGGCTTGCTCGCCGATGCCGTCTCCTGGCTGCGCCGCAGGACGGCCCTGATGCGGGCGATCAGCTCGCGGCTGCCGAAGGGCTTGGGCAGGTAGTCGTCGGCGCCCATCTCGAGGCCGATCACCCGATCCAGCTCATCGCCCTTGGCCGTCAGCATGATGATCGGCACGCGCGATTGGGCGCGGATGCTCCGGCACAGCGACAGGCCGTCCTCGCCCGGCAGCATCAGGTCGAGCAGGATCAGGTCGATGTGGGCATCGGCCAGCACCTTGCGCATGGCGCGGCCGTCGGCTGCGACACTGGTTCGAAAACCTTCCTTGGAGAGCGCGCGCGAGACCAGATCGCGAATCTCGCGGTGATCGTCGACGATCAGGATGTGCGGAGCGCCTTGCATGCCGCAACTATATAACCAGCCGCCCGCGACGTTCCTTGAAATGTGTGGCGGAGTGTTGCGGGGCGCGCGCCTGACAAACTTTGTCACAAAAAACCCTGCTTCTGAAAAACTTCGGTGAACTACCCCCGCTCCAATGCCTCTCAGCAACGGACGTCTCCGTTTGCCATGAGATTTGGGAGATGAGCATGAAGAGGAAAAGTCTGGTGATCGGCGGTATTGCGGTCACGGCGGCGCTGGCAGGCGGATTGGCCCTGGCGCAAACGGTCGGTCCTGGCTCCGGCGCCGACAGTATGGGCCCCGGCATGATGATGAAAGGGATAGGCCATGGCATGGGTCACGGCATGGGGCCCGGCATGATGATGAAAGGCATGGGCCACGGCATGGGCCCAGGCATGATGATGAACGGTATGGGTCACGGCATGGGCCATGGCATGGGGCCGGCCATGATGCAGGGAGGGCCGGCATCGGGGTTCGCCGATCCAGCCGGGCTCGATCAGCTGAAGGCTGAGCTTGCCATCAAGTCCGCTCAGGAGCAGGCCTGGAATACGTACGCCAAGGCGGTCGGCGATGCCGCGGCCGCGCAGAAGACGACCGCAGAGGGCGTCGATCGGCAGGCTGTCGGCAAGATGAAACCGGCGGACCGCTTTGCCTACGTCAGCAAGATGCGCGAGCAGGC
>DATEVP010000291.1:0-13519 GCA_035258465.1 Hyphomicrobiaceae bacterium | reverse complement strand
GTGGTTGAAGCTGCGTGAAAGCAACCTGACGATCGTGACAAAGCCACGCATCAGTCCTGGGAACGGAGACGGCCGCACGAAGTCGACAAACAGACAGTAGCGCGTCTGGTCGGTCTCGTTGAACGACTGGTGCAGCAGCGTGTCATCGAAGATGAACAGCTTGTTCTCGCGCCAGTAGCTGGTCGTGTCGCCGACCACGATGTAGGCCGAATGGTCGCTCATATCGTTGAGGTTATAAAGGAGCCGCAGGCTCGCCCGCAGATAGCCGAAGTGCCTGGAGGTGGACACCTTCTTGTTGAACACCGAGACGCCGATGGTCTGGATGTACTTCCAGTCCTGATGGAAGGCCGGAATGTCGAGGAAGGTATCCACGTTGACGCCGTACCACTTGAAGAAAATCATGGTGCGGGAATTCTCCTTCGATCGCTCTTCCAGCTTGGCGACGAGGTTCTCCCGTTGCGCCGTGTCGATCAGGCGCTTGATTTCCTCCCGGTAGTCGGCCGGCAGGTCCTTCAACCGATAGACCCCCTTGTTGATATGGGGGAGCGACAGCAGGTCCAGCAAAATATTGATGGGGGACAGCACCCACGTGAGAAAGCCATTGCCGAGGAAGTACCGGCGCATCGTGTCGAGGCTCAGTGGGCGGTTTCGGCCGACATCGTAGAACCCGCAGACCGCATAGAAGAGCGCGAGTTTGGGGAGGAAATAGACGAAGGGCACGAAGACCGCGATCGGGAACAGGACCCGCCTGAGCAGTAATTTCTGTGCTCTGGAGAAGCTCCTCTTGCGACCAGGACCAACGGTAACTGCCATTGCCTTCCCCCGAGACACGCCGCCATCCAATATCGGGCGATTCTCGCTTGCTCGCCCGATGCGACGTTATTCGTAGCTCTACACCCGTTGCCGCTGTGCACGGAAGGGGCACGCGATATTCTCTGTTGACTTGTGGCGCAATTGGGGGGCCATGCGGACCCTCAGGCTTGATCGACAAGCTCGCGCAGCTTCGCACGCAGGGCCGTTTCATCCGCGACAAAATCGCCGGCAATCCACCAGGCCTCGACAGCGCGGAGGAGCTTGCCCACGCGTGGGCCGGCGGGAATGCCGAAGGCCATGACATCGTCGCCCTTCAAGGGGAACCGCGGTGGCTGCCAACGCTCGTGCAGCGCGTAGCGGCGGCGCCAGGCCTGGACGTCGGGGGCCGCGCCTGACCGGGCCGATGACATCAGCGCGCGGTCACGATAGGCCGGTGCGCCATCGGTATAGAGATAGGCACGGGCCGCCTGTTCCGGTTCTGCGGGGCCGATATCGGGCGCGCGCGCGCCGACACGCGCAAGGCGCGCATGCTCTTCGTTGGAAAGGCGCAGGCGGTCGCGCAGCCGGTCTGCATCCTCGCCCACCTCCACCACCAGGGCGGCGAGGCGCAGGATGGCGTCCGCGCTGAGCCCGAGGCCGGCTTCGATGGCCGCAAGGCGCTCGAGCAGAGCCGGCCGGGGCGCGGCGGCAAGCACCAGCGTGAGCAGGCCATAGTCGAGCATCCAGCGGATCAGCTCCGGACCGCGCGGCGCGACCAGCAAGCGCAGCAGCTCCTCGCGCACGCGCTCGGCCGACAGCCTGGCAAGACCTTCCCGCTCGCGAACGCAGGCGGCGAGACCTTCGGCGTCGGGCGGGCCGTCGCCATATTCCGCCGTCAGGCGGAAGAAGCGCAGGATGCGCAGGTAGTCCTCGCGGATACGCTCGCGCGCATCGCCAATGAAGCGCACGCGCCGCGCGGCGAGGTCCGCATAGCCGGAAAGCGGGTCGAACACCTCGCCCTCGGCGCTGCAGTAGAGCGCGTTGAGTGTGAAGTCGCGCCGGCGCGCGTCTGCCGCCCAGTCGTCGGTAAACGCCACAGTGGCGTGCCGGCCGTGGGTCTCCACGTCCTCGCGCAGCGTCGTCACCTCGTAGGGCACATGGTTGGCAACGACCGTCACCGTGCCGTGGGCAATGCCGGTCGGCACCGCCGTGAGACCGGCCGCTTCCGCCGCCGCGATCACCTCCTGCGGCGTGGCCGGCGTGGCGATGTCGATGTCGACGACCGGGCGGCCCAGAAGCGCGTTGCGCACGGCACCGCCGACCGCACGGGCTTCGAAACCCCGCGCGGCCAGCGCGGCAAACACCGCTCGGGTCTCGGGACGGATGAGCCAGTCCGAGCCGGCGAGGCTCGGCAGCTTGCCGGAGAATGCAGAAGCGGCCATGGCTGGTGTCGCTACTTGAGCTGGCCGGGCTCGATGTGGCCATCCTTCATGTGCGGGGGGATATAGACCTGCCCCGGCTTCCCGCCCGGCGTGATGGTTGCGTAGTAGACGAGCGTAGCGGCCACCATCAGCGCGCCGGCGATGAATAGCCACACCAGCGGCGCATCGTTGATCACCTCTCCGGTCGAGCTTGCCCCGCGCCGGGTCAGCAGAATGTAGGCGATGTAGACCGCGGTCGGCAGCAGGAACAGCAGTATGTTTTCGAGGACTATCCGGACCATCGCTGAAACAGCCTCTGGTGCATGTTCTTGATCATGCCCGCGGTCGCGCCCCAGATATAGCGCCCTTCGTAGGGCATGGCGTAGAACCAGCGCTCGCGGCCGCGCCACTCCCTCGACTGCTTCTTGTGGTTGCCTGCGTCCATGAGGAAGGCGAGGGGGACCTCGAACACCTCGAGCACCTCGCGCGGATCGAGCTTCGGCGTGAAGCCCGGCCGCACGAAGGCCACTACCGGACTGATCTGGAAGCCGGTACCGGTGCGATAGCTGTCGAGATAGCCCAGCGGCTCGATGAAGCCGGCGCCAATACCGATCTCCTCCTGCACCTCTCGCAGCGCGCACGCGGTCGGATTGGCATCGCACTCCTCGATCTTGCCGCCGGGGAACGACACCTGGCCGGGGTGGCTCGGCACATCATGCGAGCGCTCCGTCAGCATCACCGTGAGGGGCTGGCGCAAGACGATGGGCACGAGCACGGCGGCCGGCCGCGGCGGCTCCATCACGGCAAGATCGCCCATGAACTCGGGCTCCAGGTCCCAGTCGCTCGGGCCCAGGGCCCGGCCGGTGCGCGGGTCGAAGATCGCGGGAGAGGGCTCGGCCAAGAGTCCGCGACGCGCCCGCGCCCGGAAGCCCGCCTCGGTGAATGGGCCGGTTGTGTTGTCTAGGGGCATGTCCATCGGCCGCGACCATAGCACCGCACGATCCGGCCTGGCCAATCGTGGCAATGCTGTCATCCCGGAATTTGCGAACGAATATCCGGGACCCAGGGGACAAGAAGCTGTGGCGCAGTTCGCGGCTCCTGGGTCCCGGCTCTGCGCGCTGATGCGCTCGGCCGGGATGACACGCGCTCAGTCGACGTAGGAGACCTTGTCGGACTTGAGCAGGGCGGCGATGCTGTCGAGATGGGTCATGCCGGCGCGGATCTTCCTCTGCGTCTCCTCCTCCATCCGGCGGATCTCGTCCAACGCAGTGACGACGGTTTCCAGCTGCGCCTGCGGGATCACCACGACGCCGTCGCGATCGCCGAGGACGACATCGCCGGGCTGCACGGCAACGCCGCCGCAGACGATCGGCAGTCCAACCTTGCCCGGCCCGCTCCTGACGCAGGAGTTGGGCGTAATCCCGCGCGAGAACACGGGCAGCCCGACAGGAACGATGCCGGTGCTGTCGCGCGCCATGCCGTCGATGACGATGGCCGCCACGCCCTTGTTCTTGGCCATCATGGTGACGTTGTCGCCGACCACGGCCGTCTCCGAGAACCCGTCCGCCGCCACCACGATGACATCGCCCGGCTCGGCCAGCACGAGCGCCGCGAGGATCGCCAGGTTGTCGTCGGCGCCGGTCTGGCAGGTGAGCGCCGCGCCCACGAACTGCGCGCATTGGGGGTCCACCGGCTTGATGCGATGATCCAGCGCGGCGCGCCCCTGCAGGGCGTCGACGATATGGCCGGTCTGGGCGCGCTCCAGCTTGGCGAGAAGGTCGCGGCGCGGGCGGGCGAACTTGCGGCGCACGGTCAGAAGCGGCGGGTCCTTGAGCATGGTGTCTCCCTTCGGGGTTGTTCGATGTCAGCCGGCCGGCATGGGGAAGAAAACGCCGCCGCTCCACAGCCCGAGCTTGCGGCCGCCTCCCGTGTCGTGGTCGACCGCCAGCTCGACGAGGTCATAGTAGAGCGCCCGCGTGATCAGCGCCTCGAGCCGGCCGCGCACCAACAGGTAAGGCTTCAGGCCCTGGCTCTTCTCCTCGACAACGAAGCGGAGGGGATGGTCCTCCCCGGCGGTGACGACGTCGTCGACATTGGTGCGGAAGACCAGGCTTTGCGAGCGCCCGCTCCCCCTGACCTCCATCTCGACGGCGAGGAAGGGTGCGTCATCCACGGCAACGTCGACCTTCTCGGCCGGCGTCACGAGATAGTGTTTGCCGTCCGCATCCTTGCGCAGCACACCGGCGAACAGCTTGACGAGCGGCGCCCGCCCGATCGGGCTGCCCTGGTAGAACCACACACCATCGGCGCGAATACGCATGCCGATGTCGCCGCAGTAAGGTGGATTCCACTTCTCCACCGGCGCTGGGCCTTTGCCGCGATGCGCCTGCAAGAGCGCCTCGAGCCCGACGATGCGGTTGGTGGTGGCGTCGGTGGCCATTGCTAGCTTGGAAAGCGCTTCAGGGGCTCCGCCTTGTCGTCGTCGAGCGGCGTGCGCGCCACGTTCATCATCATGGCGTTGAAGCTGTAGTAGCCGTTCAGCCCGACGAGGTCGATGATGCCCTGCTCGCCAAAGTGCGCAAGCGCACGCGCGTAGGTCGCGTCGCTGACGCTCCGGCGCCGGTGCAGCTCGATGGCGAAGTCGTAGGCCGCCGACTCGGGCTCGTCCATGCGCTCCGGCCTGCGCCCGTCGGCGATGGCGTCGGCAATATCCTTGGCGAGCCCATCCTTGAGGGCGATCTTGTAGTGGTGGAACCACTCGTAGTCCTGTGTCCACTCGCGGGCCGTGACCAGGATCACCATCTCTCTGATGCGCTCCGGCAGAACATTACGAAACCGTAAGTAATCGCCCATCGCCTTGGCGCGCAGCATCACCTCGGGCGAGCGCAGCATCACGGCGAACGGCCCGCGCGGGGCGTATCCGCGCCCCGATTCGAATTCCTCGGCCGCCCGTTTCTGCTCAGGCGTCATCTTGTCCACCGAAATCGGCGGCAAACGGTCGCTCGTCGGAACTTTGCGCATCGATCACATGGCCCGCGTTGATGGGGCCCGCGGCCCCGAAGCTCACATTTTGGCCCATTGCATGTTTTGAGGCCAACTCCTAGCTGTTCATAATGCCACCATCTTTGCCAACACAGTTTCGCATTCTCGGCGGCCCAGCGTATAGTTCGAGGTCATGAGCACACTCACCCAAACCGACGAAGCCATCGTCGGTCGCATCGAAGCGGCCGGCGAGCGCATCCAGCGCGTCCAGAAGGCCGCCTCCGCCGTCATCTTCGGCCAGGAGCAGGTGATCGAACGCACGCTGGTCACCATACTGTCCGGAGGGCACGCGCTGCTGATCGGCGTGCCGGGCCTCGCCAAGACGCTGCTGGTGGAAACGCTGGGCAAGATCCTGGGCCTCGACGCCAAGCGCATTCAGTTCACGCCCGACCTGATGCCCTCCGACATCATCGGCGCCGAGGTGCTGGAGGACAGTGCCGGTGGCCGGCGCAGCTTCCGGTTCGTCAAGGGCCCGATCTTCGCCCAGCTGCTGATGGCCGACGAGATCAACCGCGCGAGCCCCAAGACCCAGTCCGCTCTCCTGCAGGCGATGCAGGAGCACCACGTGACGGTCGCCGGCCAGCGTCACGACGTGCCGGCGCCCTTCCATGTGCTCGCCACACAGAACCCGCTCGAGCAGGAAGGCACCTACCCGCTGCCCGAGGCGCAGCTCGACCGCTTCCTGCTGCAGATCGACGTGAGCTACCCCGACCAGGGCGCCGAGCGGCGCATGCTGTTTGCCACCACCGGCACCGACGAGCGCCGCATCGAGCAGATCCTCACCGGCCAGGAGCTGATGGCGATCCAGCGTCTGGTGCGGCAGCTGCCCGTGCCCGACAAGGTGGTCGAGGCGATCCTGAAGCTCGCCCGCTCGGCGCGGCCGGGTACGGGCGCCGGCACCGAGACCGATCGGCTGATTGCCTGGGGCCCCGGCCCGCGCGCCAGCCAGGCCCTGATGCTGGCGGTGCGCGCCAAAGCGCTGATCGACGGACGGCTGGCGCCCTCTGTCGACGACGTGGTGGCGCTGGCTGAGCCGGTGCTCAAGCATCGCATGGCGCTCACGTTCGCCGCGCGGGCCGAGGGTGCGACGCCCACGGCCGTCATCAATCGCTTGGCAACAGCGCTGGGGTAAGAATCGGGTGGCGGCTCAAGTCTCGGCAACGCAAAGTGCGAGGTCTGGTCCGGGCAGCATTTTCGCCCTCGAAGGCGAGGCCCATGCGCTAGCCGACCGCCTGCCGGAGCTGATGCTGGAAGCGCTGCGCGTCGCCAATACCGTGGCCCACGGCATCCACGGCCGCCGGCGGGCGGGAACCGGAGAGACGTTCTGGCAGTTCCGCCAGTTCCAGGCGAGCGAACCTGCCACTGCGATCGACTGGCGTCGCTCGGCGAGTTCCGACCACCTGTACGTGCGCGAGCGCGAATGGGAGGCGGCGCACACCTTCTGGCTCTGGCCCGATGTCTCGCCGTCCATGACCTTCAGAAGCCACCTTTCGCCGATCTGGAAACGCGATCGCGCGGTGGTCCTGACGCTCGCGCTGGCCGAGCTGCTGGTGAATGCGGGCGAGCGCGTTGCCTTGTTGGGCCTGACCCCGCCGATGGCGAGCCGCAAGGCCACGTCGCGCATTGCCGAGGCGCTGGCTGCCCATCATGGGGACGCCGCGATGCAGGCGAGCCTGCCGCCACCCGCGCGCTTGAGCCGGTTTTCGAGCGTGCTGCTGTTCGGCGATTTCCTCGATCCGCCGGCGGCCATCGCCGCGCGCATCAACGAGATGGCGGAAGGCGGCGTGACGGGACATCTCGTGCAGGTCCTGGACCCGGCCGAGGAGACCTTGGCCTACGAAGGCCGGATGGAGTTTCGCTCGCCCGAGGGCAAGGAGCGCTGGATCGCCGACCGCGTCGAGACCCTTCGGCCGGAGTATCAGCGAAAGCTCGCCGCCCATCGCGCGGAGATCGTGGAGGCGACGCGCCGCATCGGCTGGTCGTTCCTGGTGCATCACACCGATAGGCCGGCCGCCGAGCCGCTGCTCGCCATCATCATGCGCATGCAGGGCGTGACCGGCGACTACCGCTGGCGGCCGGCGGCGCAGGACGAGTCCGTGGGAGGCGCGCGATGACGTTCGGCCCCATCGCCTTCCTGAGCCCCTGGCTGCTGGCGGGACTGCTGGCTCTGCCCGTGATCTGGTGGCTGCTGCGCACCATTCCGCCACGCCCGCGGCGCCTCGAGTTCCCCCCAACCAGGATCCTGGTCGGCATCGAGAACCGCGAGAAGACCCCGGCGCAGACGCCCTGGTGGCTGACGCTGATCCGCATGGCGGCGGCCGCGCTCGTCATTTTGGCGCTGGCCGAGCCGGTCCTGAACCCCGACCGCGACAAGGCGCTGTCCGGCGCCGGCCCCGTGGTGATCGCGGTCGACAACGGCTGGGCGGCGGCCGCGCAATGGGCGGCGCGCACGTTCATGATCGAGCGGCTGATTGCCGAGGCCGAAGGCCAGGGCCGGGCGGTGCTGATCGTGCCGACCGCCATCACCAGCAAGGCCTATAGCCTGAAGATCGAGGCGCCGGCGTCGGCCCGCTCCACGGCGGCGGCGGTGCAGCCTCAGCCGTTCGCGCCCGATCGCGCGGCGGCGGCGCAGGCGATTGCCGACACATTGCGCAATGCCAAGGACGCAAGCGTCGTCTGGCTGGCGGACGGCATCGATCATGACAGCGCCGCGCGCGCCTTTGCCGACAAGCTCTCCGAGCTCGCCAACGGCAAGCTCGCCGTGGTGGATACGCGCCCGGGCCAGGAGCCGCTCGGCGCGGTCGCCGGCGTGGCAAGCGGCGGACGGCTGGAAGCCCAGGTGCTGCGCGCGTCCGGCGAGACCCGGTTGGGCGCCTTGCATGCCGTCTCCGCCCGCGGGCAGCGGCTGGGCGAGGCGAACTACAAGCTCGACACCGGCGAGACCCGCACCCTGGTGACCTTCGATCTGCCGCTCGAGCTCAGGAACCAGGTGACCCGCGTCGAGATCGCCGGCGAACGCTCGGCGGGTGCCGTGCACCTGCTCGATGCCCGCTCGCAATGGCACCGCATCGGCCTGCTCTCCGGCGCCTCGCGCGAGCAGGAGCAGCCGCTGCTGGCGCCGCTCTACTACATCGAGCGGGCACTGCTACCGTTCTCGGAGATCGCCAAGAACGAGGATTCCAACCTTTCCACCGCCATCGAAGGGCTCATCAAGCGCAACGTGTCCGTGCTGGTGCTGGCCGACATCGGCACGCTGCCACACGATATCAGGGAGCGCGTGGAGGAGTGGGTGAAGAAGGGCGGCGTGCTGGTGCGCTTCGCCGGTCCGCGCCTGGAAAGGGGCGGCGATGATCTGTTGCCCGTGCCGCTGCGGCTCGGCGGGCGCACGCTGGGCGGCGCGCTATCGTGGGCGACGCCCCAGTCTCTGGCGTCCTTCGGTGATGAGGGCCTGTTCGCGGGCCTGACGCCGCCGCCCGAGGTAGTGGTCAACAAGCAGGTGCTTGCCGACCCCGCCGGGCTCGGGCCGGACGTGAAGGTGTGGGCTCGCCTCAAGGATGGCACGCCATTGGTCACGGCCGGCAAGCGCGGCGACGGCCAGCTCATCTTCTTCCACGTCACGGCCAACTCCGAATGGTCGAACCTGCCCCTGTCGGGCCTGTTCGTGGAGATGCTGCGGCGGGTTGCCAGTCTCGGCAAGCTCAGCGGCGGCACGGCGGAGCTTGCCGGCGATGCGGCGGCGAGTGGCGCCAGTTCCGCCGAGGTGCTCACGCCGCTGCAGGTGCTAGATGGCTTCGGCCTCCTCAAGAATCCGTCGCCGACGACGCAGGCAATCGCCGCCGCCAAGATCCAGGACACCAAGCCCAGCGCCGAGAACCCGCCCGGCTACTATGGCCCCGCCGGCGCACCCCGCGCGCTCAACCTGATGACAGCGAAGAGCCTCCTGCAGCCCTTGCCGTCCATGCCGCTGGGGACGGAGCGGCGCGTCTATGAGGGCAGCGCCGCCCAGCCCATCAAGCCGCAGCTGCTTGGCCTGGCGCTGGCGCTGCTGTTCGTCGACATCGTCGCCGTGCTGCTCATCCAGATGGGCGGCATCATGATCGGCTCTAGGCTCGGTCGCGCCGGTGCTGCCAGCCTCGCTGCGCTCGGCATCGCCGCGGCAGCAATGCTCGTCCCCAGCCCGGCGGATGCCCAGACGTCGCCGCCAGCGGCCAGAGCGCGGCCCGCCGATGTGCGCGCCATCCAGGCAACCGGCAAGGTGACCTTCGGCTACGTTATCTCCGGCGATGCGGCAACCGACGAGGCGAGCCGGCAGGGCCTGACGGGGCTGGGCAAGTTCCTGACCGCGCGCACGGCCGTGGAGCCCGGCGAGCCCTTTGCCGTCAACATCCTCACCGACGAGATCGCGTTCTATCCGCTGCTCTACTGGCCGGTGCTGGCCAACGCTCGCGCGCTTCCCGAGGTGGCGCTGACCAAGATCGACGCCTACATGAAGCAAGGCGGCATGATCATCTTCGACACCAAGGACTACGGCCAGGGTATCCCGACCGGTTTTGGCTTCCGGGGCGAGGGTGGGCCGCCGCTGCAGCGCCTGCTCGGCAACCTCGACATTCCCCGCTTGGAGCCGGTGCCGGAGCACCATGTGCTGACCAAGTCGTTCTACCTGCTGCGCACCTTCCCCGGCCGCTGGGACGGCGGCCAGCTGTGGGTGGAGGCGGAGTCGCCGCGCGACAGCGAGCAGGGCCGGCAGGCCCGCCGCGTCGACGGGGTCAGCTCGATCCTCGTGACCTCCAACGACTTCGCCGCCGCCTGGGCCATGGATGATCGCAACCAGCCGCTCTATCCGGTCGTGCCCGGCGGCGAGCGGCAGCGCGAATGGGCGTTCCGGACCGGCGTCAACATCGTCATGTATGCGCTCACCGGCAACTACAAGGCCGACCAGGTGCACGTGCCGGCGCTGCTGGAGCGCTTGGGGCAGTGACGTCATTCCCGTCGTGTCGGAGACACGCCTCCGGCAGGATGGTGGGAATCCACGCCACCGGCTCGTATGTGTGTGGATGGTTGCATGGGTCCCCGCCTTCGCGGGGATGACGAAGGATGAGCAGCTGGTCGATCGACTTCTCGCCGATGCTGCCGACCGCCCTGTTCTGGGCGGGCGCGGTGCTGGCTGCCGTCCTGGTGGCCTTGCTGCTCTTCCGCCGCAACCGGGGCGCGCTGCTGAGGGCGTTGTCGCTGGCCGCGCTGCTGCTGGCGCTCGCCAACCCCACGCTGCGGCAGGAGGAGCGCGAGAGCCTCGCCAACATCGCCATCGTCGTCGTCGACGAGAGCATGAGCCAGGCCATCGCCGGCCGGCCCGAGCAGACGCAGGCCATCCGCCGCGAGCTCGAGGCCAAGCTCGGCGGCATCCCCAACCTGCAGGTGCGCTGGGTCAACTCCTCCAAGCCGACGGGCGAATCGGCCGCCGGCACGCATCTCTTCACCGACCTCAACAGCGCGCTCGCCAACACGCCGCCCGATCGCCTCGCCGGCGTGATCATGGTCACCGACGGCCAGGTGCACGACGTGCCGAAATCGGCGCAGGTGCTGGGCTTTGACGCGCCCGTGCACGGCCTCCTGACCGGGCAGCCCGACGAGTTCGACCGCCGCATCGAGGTCCTGAAAGCCCCGCGCTACGGCATCGTCGGCTCGACGCGGGACATCGAGGCGCGCGTGGTGGAGACCGGCCGCAAGGGCCGCGCCGGTGAGCGCGTCACCCTCAGGATCCGCCGTGAGGGGCGCCCCGACGAGACGCGCACCACCCAGATCGGCCGCACCGTCTCCATCCCCATGCCGTTCCCCCACGCCGGGCAGAACATCGTCGAGATCGAGCTGGAGACGGCGCCGGGCGAGCTCACGCCCGCCAACAACCGCGTGGTGGTGGAGGCCGAGGGCGTACGCGAGAACCTGCGCGTGCTGCTGGTCTCGGGCGAGCCGCACGCCGGCGAGCGCGTGTGGCGCAATCTCCTGAAGTCGGATGCCGCCGTCGACCTGGTGCACTTTACAATTTTGCGCCCGCCGCAGAAGCAGGACGGCACGCCCATCCATCAGCTCTCGCTGATCGCCTTCCCGACGCGTGAGCTGTTCTCCGAGAAGATCAAGGATTTCGACCTCATCATTTTCGACCGCTACCAGCACCGGGATATCCTGCAGCTGCTCTACTACGAGAACATCGCCCGCTACGTGGAGCAGGGCGGCGCGCTGCTGGTGGCCGCCGGCGATGACTTCGCCGGGCAGACCAGCCTGTCGCGCACCCCGCTCGGGATCGTGCTGCCGGCGACGCCGACGGGCCGGCTGCTGGAGACGCCGTACAAGGCCAAGCTCTCCGTCGACGGCGTCAAGCATCCCGTCACGCGCGGCCTGCAGGGCTCCGAGGGCAAGGACCCGGCCTGGGGCCGCTGGTTCCGCCAGGTCGACGTCAACCCGAGCCGCGGGCGCGTCGTCATGAACGGCGCCGACGAGCGGCCGCTGCTCCTGCTCGACCGCCGCGGGCGCGGGCGCGTCGCCCTGCTGCTCTCAGACCAGGCCTGGCTGTGGGCGCGCGGCTACGACGGCGGCGGGCCGCACACCGACCTCTTGCGCCGCCTGGCGCACTGGCTGATGAAGGAGCCGGACCTGGAGGAGGAGCGCCTGATCGCCTCCGCCAAGGGCCTCAAGCTCACCGTCGAGCGCCGCTCCATGGAGGAGGGCGTGCCCCCCGTGCAGATCTCCGCGCCCGGCGGGGAGTCCTCCGAGGCGGTGCTGGAGAAGGCCGGCCCCGGCTCCTGGCGCGCCACCGTCGACGTCAGAGTGCCCGGCCTCTACAAGCTGCAGACCTCCTCGCCCAGCGGCACGCTGCACACCGTGGCGCATGCCGGCATCGAGGACGCGCGCGAGATGAGCGAGGTGACGGCGACGGAGGAGAAGCTGAAGCCCCTGATCGAGGCGACCGGCGGCGGCACCTTCTGGACGCGCGGCGGCGGCTTGCTGGCGGCCGTGGCCGGCTCCGGCGTCGAGCTGCCGCGCATCTCCATGCTGGCCAATGCCCGGGTGCTCGCCGGCTCCGGCTGGATGGGTCTCAAGGATCGCGAGGCCTACGTCACCCGCGGCGTCAAGCTGATCCCGATGTTCACCGGCTTCATGGCGCTCGCCGCCCTGCTCTTCCTCCTGGCGCTCACGTGGTGGCGCGAGGGCCGGTAGCTGTCATCCCGGAATTTCGCGGCGAGCCAAATATCCGGGACCCAGAGGAGGCATTTCAGGGCTATCGCATTCGACCGAGCATATGTAGCAGGAAATCATGGTCCCAGCCTTGCGGGCGGCGTCCTCGCGCAGCGTCACGTGGATCTGCCAGTGCAGTCCGTTCTCGATGTCCCAGTGCGCGCGCACGGTCTTGAGCAGTGGTTGCGGCGAAAGCTCGCGCGAGAGCGCAAAGATGCGCACGTCGGTCGACGCCCCTCACCCGGCGCCCAGCCTCGCCAGCCGCTCCTCGGCCTCCGGCGCGCCCAGCTCACGCGCGCGCTGGTACCATTTGCGGGCCTCGTCGAGGTTGGGCTGCACGCCCTGCACGCGCCAGCGCGCGAGCTCGCGCGGATCGTAGGTGGCCGCCAGCAGCAGCGCGCCCGGCGCGTAGCCCACCTGCGCGGCGCGCAGGAAGAACTGGCGCGCAACGGCAACCTGGCCCTGCTCGAGCTCGCGCTCGCCGCGGGCCACGAACTTCTCGGCGGCCTCCCGATCGCCGGGGGACAGAACGGGCGGCTTCGGCTGAGCCGGCGCCCTCAGGTCGGCCTTGTTCGCCTGCGGTGCCGCCGCGGGGGCCTCGATGACCAAGACCGACTTCGCCTCCGCCAGCAGCGCCCCCTCCTCGCTGACGAGGCTGACGACGATCTCGGCCCGGCCCGTGACGCCCGTCGGCACCAGCATCTGCAGGCTCGAGAGCGCGTAGAGCGGCACCGCCCAGGCGCCCGGCGCGGTGGCATAGCCATCAGAGAGCGAAACCGCGGGCGGCAGTCCGCGCACCCGCACGAAGGCATTCCTGGGCAGCGCATCGGCCGGGCCGACGCGGATGTCGAGGGTGGCGCGCGCGGCGGAGTGGACCGACAGTGTCGGCGCCAATGTGACCTGGGGGAGATCCGCGCGCAGGCTTTGCACCAGCAGAACGGGCGGCTCGCTGTCCGCGCTCGAGGCGGGACTCGCCATCGCCTGGAGGAGGGCCGATACCGCGGGAAGTGCGGCAAGCGCCGGCGCACGCCATC
>DATEVP010000290.1:0-5794 GCA_035258465.1 Hyphomicrobiaceae bacterium | reverse complement strand
GGCAACTATCGCCCCCTGTTCCTGCAGCAGCCGCACTGACCACGGCGTGGCAAACATGTGAAAGGCCACCCGGCGATCCAGGTGGCCCTCACGCTGTCGAGAGCGTCGCTTCGCCGATTACTTCTTCGCAGGCGCAGGCGGCGCCTTCGCCGGCGGGGCGCCTGGGGCTGCGCCTTGCGCCTCTTGCTGCTTCTTCTGCTCTTCCATGAGCTGCTGCTGGCGCTGGGCGATCTGCTGCATCAGAGACTTGCGCGCCTCGCTGTATTTCTTGGTGTCGATCGGAGGACCGGCATAGGACGAATCGAAGCCGCCGAGCGGTACCGGAAAAACCGCCGGCGCGCCCGCGGCATTGATGGCGAACACCAACATGCCGGCGCTGGACTTCAGGTTGTTGAGGAGCTCCGGGGTCGCCTCCGTCTCCGCGGTGCAGCCGGCCGGATGACACAGCGTGTAGGCGAGCTGAAGGCCCTTGATCTTGCTCTCGTCGACCTTCTCGTTTTTCTGCACCAGCTCCCACTGGTCCTTCGGGTAGATATTCGCCCGCATGCCCGGCTGCAGCAGCATGCCGAGCGGCACCATCACCATGAGGGCCTGCTTGTCCTGCCCGGTGACCTGACGCACGGCCGCCGACACGAGCACCATGCCCGTGTTGCCGTCGAGGCGCTCGTGGTGCGTCAGACAGATATCGATCTCCTTCTTGTCCTCCTTGCCATCCTTCTGCTTGGTGATAGCGGTGCCCTTCTCGCAGAGCTTGACCCAGGCGCTCGGCGCGGCGGCGGCTCCTTTTGCGTCTTTCGCGGCGGGAGCGCCCTTCGGCGCCGCCGGAGGCGCCGGTGCCTTCTTGGGCGCCGGCGCCGGTTGTTGCGCGGCCACGACGCCCGCCCAGGCCGTTGCGGCCAACGCCACGGCGGTTGCCATCACGCCCGCGCGCCGGACGCAACCGCCTCCTGCTGCCAAGTGCAACTTGGAATGTGCCATCTCGGTTTTGACCTTTCCCTGCCAGCCGGCCGCTGCCGACGTGGCGCCCCGAATGAGCTTTTCGCGCCACGATTTGCGCGTGGCCGGCAGTAAGAGCCGGATTGCGGCAATCCCGTGACGAGTTGGGCGGGCATTCATCGCCCGCCAGTCGCGGCCGGATGACGTGTCAATGCGGCAACGCTCGCGCTCCGCCGCCATGGAATCGGACCTCGCGTGCTACACTTTCCCAGAAGCGACGGCGCCATCTTCGGCCCCTCGAAGACGCCCTGTCCGCAAACGCCGTCTGGATTCGTCCCCCGCGCGAAATGCCGCACGCCCGAAAAATTCTATCGCTGCTGACCGCCATGTTTCTGCTCGCGCCCGCAGCTGCAGCGGAGCCGGTGCACGGCATCGCCATGCACGGCGAGCCCAAGCGTGCCGCGGGCTTCCATCATTTCCCGTACGTGAACCCCGATGCACCAAAGGGCGGGCATTTGGTGCTGGGGGCGCTCGGCACGTTCGACAGCCTCAACCCGTTCATCATAAGGGGTGTGACGCCGGCAAGCCTGCGCGAGTACGTCTACGAGAGCCTGTTGACGCGCGGCGGCGATGAGCCCTTCACGCTCTACGGCCTGATCGCGGAAAGCCTGGAGCTGCCGGACGATCGCAGCTCCATCACCTTCAACCTGCGCGCCGGTGCCAGCTTCTCCGACGGTGCGCCCATCACGCCCGACGACGTTCTCTTCAGTCACGCCGTGCTGAGGGACAAGGGCTGGCCTTACTTTCGCTCGCACTACGCCAAGGTCGCCAAGGCAGAGGTTACAGGCCCGCGCAGCGTCCGCTTCACCTTCGAAGCGGCGGGCGACCGCGAAATCGCGCTGATCCTGGGGCTGATGCCGATTCTGCCCCGGCACAAGCTGGATGCCGAGACCTTCGAGCGCACCACGCTCGAGCCGCCGGTCGGCAGCGGGCCATACGTGGTCGCCCGCGTGGACCCCGGCCGCTCCATCACCTATCGCCGCAACTCGAGCTGGTGGGCGCGCGACCTCAACATCGGCCGCGGGCGCTTCAACTTCGATGAGGTGCGCCTCGAATACTTCCGCGACGCCGCCACCATGTTCGAGGCCTTCAAGGCCGGAGAGATCGACCTGCGGCCGGAGGACGACCCGGGGCGCTGGGTCGAAGGCTACGGCTTTCCCGCGGTTGCGGATGGCCGCGTCATCAAGCGCGAGCTCGACACGCGCCTCCCCTCCGGCATGACGGCGCTGGTCTTCAATACGCGTCGGCCACCCTTCGAGGACGCGCGCGTGCGCCGTGCCTTCCTGCTGCTGTTCGATGCCGAGTGGATCAACCGCAACCTGTTCAACGGGGTCTACAAGCGCACGCAAAGCTTCTTCGAGCGCTCCGATCTCTCCTCGCATGGGCGAGCGGCCGACGTGCGCGAGCGCGCCTTGCTGGCCCCCTTCGCGCACTACGTGAAACCCGAGGTCCTCGAGGGCACCTTCAAGCTCCCGGCGACCGACGGCAGCGGCGACAATCGGGCCAACTTGCGCGCGGCGTTCCGGCTGCTCACGGAGGCGGGCTACCAGTCGAAGGACGGGCGGCTGCTCCGAGGTGGCAAACCCCTTGTGTTCGAGTTCCTGGCCCAGACCCGCCAGCAGGAGCGGCTGATGCTGAGCTACGGGCGCACGCTGGAGCGGCTCGGCATCGGCGTGCGCATCCGCCAGGTCGATACCGCGCAATACTGGTCCCGGCTCAAGACCTACGATTTCGACATGATCCAATGGACCTGGGGCGCATCCCTATCGCCCGGCAACGAGCAGCTCAACCGCTGGAGCAGCAAGGCCGCCGGCATCGAGGGATCGCTCAACTATCCCGGCGCGAAGAACCCCGCGGCCGATGCCCTGATCGGGGCGCTGCTGACGGCGCGCTCGGAGGAGGATTTCACGGCGGCGGTGCGCGCCTTCGATCGCGTGCTGATGTCGGGCGAGTATGTGATCCCCATGTTCCACCTGCCGAAGGTGTGGGTGGCCCATTGGAGCCACTTGCGCTTCCCGGCCGCATCGCCGCTCGGGGGCTTCGATCTGGATACCTGGTGGTCCGAGCGCCGACGATGACGTCCGCGTTCACGCGCCGTTTATCCTGGAGCCACGCTGGCAACGCAATTGAGCTGATCCTAACAGAGGATTCGAACGGAGATTGGTGACGGCCATGCGTGCTTTCCTGCTCGGCGTCCTATTGGCGCTGCTGATCGTGCCTGGCGTGCCTGCACAGGCCCAGGACCGGGATTTCGACGTCGACATTTTCTATGAGGAGCTGGCGCCCCACGGCGACTGGTTCGAGCACCCGCGCTGGGGCCTCGTGTGGCAACCGCGCGTCGAGCGCGACTGGCGCCCCTACTCGCAGGGCTATTGGACGCTGACGGAAGAGTACGGATGGTACTGGGTCTCCGATGAGCCGTTTGCCTGGGCAGTCTTTCACTACGGCCGCTGGACTTACGACGAGGACGACGGTTGGCTGTGGATCCCCGACACCGAGTGGGGTCCGGCCTGGGTCATCTGGCGCTGGAGCGATGACTACGTGGGCTGGGCGGCACTGGGGCCGGACAGCAGCTGGGACCCGGACGGCGAGCTGCGCTACGACGTCGAGTACTACGAGAGCCCGTCATACATTTTCGCCTGGTCCTTCGTGCACCCGCGCTACCTGACGACGCCGGGTCTCCACCGCTACCTCGCCCCGCGCGCGCAGCACAGCTTCATCCTGCGGCGCACGCGGCACGTGCGCGGCTATCGGCGGTTCGACCGGCGTGTGGTCAACGTCGGCATCGACGTGCGCCGCTTCGAGCGGGTGATCGGCCGGCCGGTCACGCGGGTGCGCCTCAAGAGCGTCGACAACCCGCGCGATCTCCGCGCCCGTCGTGACCGCGGCGGCACCGACGTGCAGGTGTTCATGCCGCGCATCATCTCCCGGCCGGACGGCCCCAAGCGCCTGCCGCAGCTCAAGGCCCGCCCGGAAACGAAGAAGGGCACCGACCCATCGGTCACGGGGTTCCCGAAAGGAAAGTCCGCAGAGCCTCCGAGCAAGGACCGGTTGCCGGATACCTCGCCCCGGTTCATCCCGCCGCCGTCCGATGGCCCCAAGACCTTCAAACAGACCACGACACCACCGCCGACAGACCGCAAGGGGCTGCCATCGGACGTGCAGAAGCAGCTGAAGCAGGTCTCACCGCCCGGGCCGACCCAAACGGACCCGAGTGCGTTACGCAAATCAGGGCCGCCGCCCTCGGGGCCCTCTGGTCCTCCGCCCGGCTTCACGGGCCAGGACGTGCGGCCCAAGGACGGTGGGACGCCGCGCGTACAGCGCGAAGGCAAGCCGTCGGGCCCGCCGCCCGGTGGCCCGGCGCTGCAGAAGGGACCGCCGCCGCCCAAGAAGGACGGCAAGGACAAGGACAAGAAGGGCGAAGAGGTGAAATAGCGGCTCGCCGCCGCGCATGGGGAGAGCCGCGCCTTGGCCGTTGCGCCTGGGGTTGCGGCCCGATATCAGGCTCCCCATGCCGCAAACCAGGAAAAAGCCCCGGGCCGACGATCTGGCCGACCTGTCGCGCCTGATTGCGCGCATGCGGGCCGGCGAGCGCCGCGCAATCTCGCGCGCCGTGACGGAGCTGGAGCGGCTGTCGAAAACGGTGCCGCGGCTGCTCGAGCTCATGCAGCCGCACCTGGGGGCTGCCCTGGTGGTCGGCTTCACCGGCCCGCCGGGGGCGGGAAAATCGACGCTCGTCAATGCCTACACGCGCCATCTGCGAGCTGAGGGCAAATCGATCGGCATCATCGCCGTGGACCCCTCGAGCCCGGTGTCGGGCGGCGCCATCCTCGGTGACCGCATCCGCATGACCGCCACGCTGGAGGACGACGGCGTGTTCATGCGCTCGCTGGCGAGCCGCGGCCACTTGGGCGGCTTGAGCCCGGCGGCCGTGCGCATCATCGACGCGCTCGATGCGGCCGGGAAGGACATCATCCTGATCGAGACCGTCGGCACCGGCCAGAGCGAGATCGACGTGGCGGAGGTGGCCGACGTGCGCGTCCTCGTCACGGCACCGGGCCTCGGCGACGACATCCAGGCGATGAAGGCGGGGCTGCTCGAGATTGCCGACATCGTCGTCGTCAACAAGGCGGACCGCGAAGGCGCCGAGCGGGCCGTGCAGCAGTTCAAGGGCGCGCTGTCACTCAGGGCGCAGGGGCACGGCAAGGTGCCGGTGCTGCGCACTACCGCCACCACGGGGGAGGGCATCGCGGCGGTGGCTAAGGCCATCGCCGAGCTTGCCGCCGTCCGCATGGCGGCCGACCCCCGCGACCGCCGCCGCCGTCGCGCCCGCTATCTCATCGCGCGCGCCGCCGCAGACGCCATCGCCGAGCGGGTCAAGGCCGGGGAGCAAGGCGGACTCGATGCGCTGGCCGACGCCGTGCTGGCAGGCCAGCTGTCGCCGCAGGCCGCCGCGCAGAAGATCATCGAAGGATAATTCCCCCTCTCCCCGCTTGCCCTCGAGCCTTCCCCAAAGACGTGCGATCCACAAGCATGTTCGAGGGCAAACGGTGAGAGGGGCGGGGTGAGGGGCAGAAGCTTGCTCCGGCGTATATGACTGCACCTCACCCTGACCCTCTCCCCGCGCTGTCGCGACCCGTGCGATGTCGGCGATGCGCGGGGAGAGGGAATTCACGCGGCCTTGGCGCCGGCACGCATGAGCTTGTAGACGATGGAGTCGATCAGGGCCTCGAAGCTAGCGTCGACGATGTTGGGCGACACGCCGACCGTGAACCAGCGATCCCCCGTGCCCTTGTCG
>DATEVP010000289.1:0-5020 GCA_035258465.1 Hyphomicrobiaceae bacterium | reverse complement strand
ACCCCATGCGCGCTAAGATAGTTCTTGCCAGCTGGAATCAAATCAGATTCTAGCATGGCGATGGCACACAGCGAGCTGACTACATCGGATTGGGACGGCACCGTCGATCGGCTCGGCGGGGCCGAGGCACTCGAGATCGGGGCGCGTGCAACTGGCGCGTTTCAAAGGCCGCGCGAGGTCAAGTGTGCGGTCGATCTGCTGCGGCTCGTGCTCGCCTATTGCCTCGGCGACATGGGACTTCGGCTGACTGCCGCGTGGTCGGAAGGTATCGGGTTGGCGAGCCTGTCGAACGTGGCTCTGCTCGGCCGGCTGCGGAACACGGTGCCATGGTTGGAGAGCATCGTGGCGTCGCTGCTGTCGCAGTCGTCCGCGGCCCGGTCGCAGCCCGCCGCCGGGACTGGTGGAGCGGCAGGTCGCACGCGGCTGATCCGGCTGGTCGACGCCACCACCGTGCGCAAGGCCGGCAAGTCGGCCCGTGAGAACGGTCGCCTGTGGCGCATCCACGCGGTGTTGGAGCTGCCGTCGGAGCGGTTCAGCTCGTTCGAGGTCACGGACGAGAAGGAGGCCGAGGCGATCGACCGGGTCGCGGTGGTGCCCGGCGAGATCCGCATTGCAGACCGGGTGCATTGCCGCGCCGACGGGCTCGCCGACGTGATCGCGAAAGGGGCCGATGTCGTCGTGCGCGCCAGCTGGAGAAGCGCCCGTTGGCTGGAGGAGGATAGCCGCACCTGCGATATCATACGTGAGCTGACCAGCAGCACGACGGGCAGCATCGACCGGCCGATCTGGCTGGCGCGGGCCAAGGCGACGCCGTTGCGGCTCAGGCTGATCGCCGTGAGGATGCCCAAGGCCGAGGCCGTCAAGGCGGTGGCCGCAGCGCGTGCCGAGGCAAGAAGCAAGCAGCGTGCGATCCAGCCCGGCACGCTGGTCGCGGCCGAGTGGGTGATCCTCGTCACCTCGCTGGCACCGGCCGATTATTCGACGGTCCAGGTGCTCGATCTCTACCGGTTGCGGTGGCGCATAGAGATCGCATTCAAGCGGCTGAAGAGCCTGGTCGGTCTCGCAGGTCCGCCCGGCGAATGTCCCGAGGTCGCCAAGGCCTGGGTGCTCTGCCATCTGATTGCCGTTCTCCTGACCGAAGCGCAACTCGCCGCTTTCGGTGACTCTCCCCGCCGGGCTCGCGTGCTCGGCCAGACCTGTGGCGCGCATTCCGCCTCCTGATTGCAGCGCTCCTGCGCGCCATCGCCCCCGCCCTCGGCCTCACCGCCATCACCGCCGCCGCCCCAAGGCTCGCCCGCCACTTGCGCGAGCCCCCGCGACGACGGCACTATCAAAGTATCAAAGGCCTATGTTAGCGCGTATGGGGTCAGACCCTCGGATCTGTCGCCGCTAACCGAACTCGACCTCGAACAAGGGTCTGACCCCATAACTCCACCATGACCAAATCCCTCGTGCAACAGCAGTTCGGCGCGCATGCCGCGGCCTATGCCACATCCGCGGTGCATGCCAAGGGGGCGAGCCTCTCCCGCCTGGTCGAGCTGGTGAAGCCCGAGCGCCACTGGCAGGCGCTCGACGTCGCCACGGGCGCCGGGCATACGGCCGCGGCGTTCGCCCCGCATGTCGCGCGCGTGATCGCCAGCGACCTCACCGAGGAGATGCTGCACGAGGCCGGCAAGCTGGCGGCCGCCAAGGGCCTCGCCAACATGGAGACCGCGCGCGCGGACGCCGAGGCGCTGCCCTTCGAGGACGCGCGCTTCGATCTCATCACCTGCCGCATCGCGCCGCATCATTTTCCCGACGTTCCGACCTTCGTGGGCGAGGCCTGGCGCACGCTCAAGGCCGGCGGAACGTTGGCCGTGGTGGACAACATTGCGCCCGACGCCGAGTCGACCCCCGGCTTCACCGGCGCCGAGCTGCGCGACGCTGCTCTCACTTACAACGCGTTCGAAAAGATCCGCGACCCGAGTCACGCCCGCTGCCTCGGCATGGCCGAATGGAGCGAGGTGCTGACCGATACGGGATTTGAGATTGCGGCCAAGGAGCGCTTGCCCAAGGACATGGAGTTCCAGCCCTGGGCCGAGCGCATGGGATGCGACCCGGCGACGATCTCCCGGCTGCGCGCCATGCTGACCGAGGGGGCGCCGGCGCTGCAAGCGTTTCTCAAGCCGCGGCTCGAGGACGGAAACCTTTGGTTTACCTTGGACGAAGCCATCATCCTTGCCCGCAAGCCCGGTTCTTCCGTCTAGTCTTCGCGGCCGGCTTCATCCTCTGTTCGCAAACTTCTGCTCACATTTCACGCTGGGCCCACGGGCTGCAGGCAGCGGGAAATGTCATGGACCGGGACGAACACGACGGCGAATTGCATCGCCTGCTCGCACAGCTCGAGCACGAGATCGAGGCAATCAAGCAGTTCATCGCGCCGCGCCGCGGCGAGCCGGATGGCCTCATCGCCCGACTTGATCGGAAGGCACCGAAGGTCGAACGGTGGTCACCGAGCGGCTCGACTTTGCGGCAGCGCCTGGCGAAAGCATCGTCTTCTTGAAATCTTTACCGGGGTTGGGCTATAAGGCGCGCATGTTGGACAGCCTTCACATCGTGATCGCCCTGCGAATTACACCCCCGGTTGCCTGAGGGCACCGGGCCGTAGCCGTCATTTTCGCGATCACGCTGTGAGGAATCCTTCCCATGCCGTCCCGAGCCGTTGCCGCCCGCGCCGAGAGCGCGCGCGTGCCTGCACCAACCGTCCGCGCCTTCTTCTACGTCACCGCGCCCGTCCACCCGGGCCTGCTGTCGCGCCTGATCGAACCGGTCGCCAAGCTGGGCGCCGTGCCGTCGCGGGTGCACGCTTCGCGCGAGTCCGGCGACGGCAGCGAGCTTACCGTCGACCTGAGGCTGACCGGCGTTGCCCCGCGCACGGCGGAGCTCGTCGAATATGCGCTGCGTGCGGTGGTCGGCGTGCGCCAGGTGCTGGCCGTGGTCGAGCCGGAAAACTAAAGGCCGGTGCCTCTGGTCGGGACCGTCCCCATCGCCTATGTCTCTGGCCGGGGCGGCACGGGCGAGGCCGGACATGGCGGACGGCAAGGATTGGGCGCGCAAGCGGGCACCGGACCTCGCCGAGATCGAGCAACTCGCGGCCATCGCCTGGCAGCGATTGCCGGCCGAGTTTCGCCGCCTGTGCACCGATCTCGTGATCCGGGTCGAGGACTTTGCAACCGAGGAGGTCCTGCGCGAGCTGCAGCTCGAGAGCCCGTTCGACCTCTTGGGGCTCTATCAGGGCGTCAGCCTCGACAGGAAGAGCGTGATGGACCTGCCGCGGACGCCGGATATGGTTTTTCTTTACCGGCGCCCAATTCTCGATTGCTGGGCCGAGGGCGAGGAGACGCTGGGTCATCTTGTCACCCACGTTCTGGTGCATGAAATCGGGCACCATTTCGGCCTCTCCGACGCGGACATGTACGGCCTCGAGGCCGCCGCGGGCGATTAACGATGTGATTGGGCGCCACACCGGGCGCCGTTCATTCGCCCCCTTCCCGGTGCCGGGTTGCATTCGGCCGGTGGACGGGCGAAGGTGGCCGCCGGTCGAGAGGGGTCGAAAAAACGGGGATTGCTTGAGGGGCACCAAACTCTGCTGGCCGTGGCCTCGGCTGAGCGCGCGTACCGCGCTGGCCGCCGTTGCGGGCGCATTGTTATTGACGAGCGCTGCGGCCGGCCCCACGCCCGAAGAGTACGTTGGACACGTCGGAGGCGACGCAAAAATCGTGGCCGCCGGCGACTTCAAGCTCGATGGGCGCAAGCTGCTGTGCGGCCAGCGGCCCACCGTGCTCGACAACAACCTCGACGACTACGGCGCCGCGTATCCCGGGTTCCTCATTCTCAACCCCAAGCTGCTGTCCAAGGTCTCCACCCCCGTCAAGCTGTGGATTCACGCGCACGAGTGCGGCCACCAGTTCCGGGGGCCCGACGAGGAGACCGCCGACTGCTTTGCCGTGCAGCGCGGCCGCCGCCAGGGCTGGCTGACGCCGGAGGGGCTGGAGGAAGTGTGCCGCTTCATCTCGCCGGCCAAGGGCGACAGCATGCACTTTTCGGGCTCGCACCGGTGCGAAACCATGCGCCAGTGCTACAGCGACCGTTCCATCAAGTAGCCGTCCGGCCGGCACGGCTGGGTCGCCTGTAAACCAATTTGGCCCAGCCTTATCCCCGTCTCCCGCGCCGCGCCTACCCTGGGGCAGCCCAGCCATTCAGCGCTGCGGCAGATGCCCGCTCATGCACCTGCTCGACTACACCCTCAAGCTGCTCGGCCTGTCGGAAACGATCCACCGCTGGCGCGGCGTACTCGGCACTCTGGAGGCCGACCGCCGGGAGAAGATCGCCCGCTATGCCGAAGAGATCGCCGCCACCCTTGCCAGGGCGGCTGCCGCCTTCGCCGTCCTGGAGAAGGACCCCACCGCAGCTCGGGCGCAGGGCGAGGCCATCCGCGAGCTCGGACGGATTGCCGGCTATGTCGAGGACATCGTCAGATTGCTCGAGCGCCATCTTGACGGGCGCAAGCTCGCTGGCGTTAAAAGGCGGCTCGACCAGCTCGCCGGCAAGGAGCCCATGCGCTCGGCCGTGCGCAGCGCGGACGCACAGAGGATCGAGCGCCTGCTCGAGGCGGAGGGCTACTTCAGGGCGCTCGCCGACGGTCTGCGCACCTGACGCAGGGGAGAGGCATGGAAAAGTTCACGACGCTGACAGGTGTGGCCGCGCCGTTGCCGATGATCAACGTCGACACGGACGCCATCATCCCCAAGCAGTTCCTGAAGACGATTCTGCGCACGGGGCTCGGCAAGCATCTGCTCTACGAGCTGCGCTATGACGAGCAGGGCAAAGAGAAGCCCGACTTCGTGCTGAACAAGCCGGCCTACCGCAAGGCGCAGATCCTGGTGGCGGGCGACAACTTCGGCTGCGGCTCCTCGCGCGAGCACGCACCGTGGGCGCTGCTCGACTACGGCATCCGCTGCGTGATCTCCACCTCGTTCGC
>DATEVP010000288.1:0-2164 GCA_035258465.1 Hyphomicrobiaceae bacterium | reverse complement strand
GCCGACCGCCTCCCACTCCACCGTCGCGCGCCGCATGTAATCGGTGAACCAGGCGGGGTCGGTGCGGAACTCCGCCCTGCCGCCGGGGAAGAGGCGCGCTGTCGCCCGGCGCGAGGACAGGCAGAACATGTGCACGCTCATCGGCATGCCGCCGGTGTGGCAGTAGCCGACCTCGATGTGGCAGTCGACCACCATGGAGCTCCCCATGAAGCCCATGGCGCCCATGCCGATGCTGTTGCCGAGCTCCTTCAGCTCTTCTTCCAGCGCGGCGATCTTGAGGTCGGGGTTGCGCGAGCCGACGATGCGCAGGCACGCCGCCTGCTTGCCCAGGATCATGGAGATATCCTTGGAGCCGCCCAGGCCCACGCCGACGATGGCCGGCTGGCAGGCAAGCCCGCGCCGACCGAAGGCGATCAGCGTGTCGAGATAGAAGCGCTTGATGCCCTCGATGCCGTCGGCGGGGAACAGCATGCGGTAGTCCGAGCCGAACAGGCCGCCCTTGTGCACCGTGGTGAGGTCGATCCAGTCGGCGTCGGGGTGGAAGGAATAGTCGATTTCCGGCGCGCCGATGCCGCAGTTGTTGTTGTGGTCCGTGCGCCAGAGCGGATGCACGCGGTTGGGCCGCAACGGCACGTCGTGGGTGGCATTGGCTGTGGCGCGGCGCAGCGCGGCTTCGAGCGCGACGGGGCCGCCTTCGATCTTGGCTTCGTTGCCGATCTTGACGTACCAGCGCGGCACGCCGGTATCGCCGCACATGGCGCGCCGGTCCTCCTTGGCCGCCTCGTAGTTCTCCAGCATGGCCTGGATGACGAAGGCGGACAGATCGCCCTTCTCCGTGTCGGCGCAACGGCGCAGGCCGCCGAGGTAATCCTCCGGGATCTCGATGGCCGCCTTGGCCATCAAGGTCTCGGCTGTCTCCTGCAAGGATGCAATGGGGATCATGTGATTCGATTCCTATCGGCACGTGTCATCCCGGGGCTTGTCCCCGGGACCCAGCGCGCGGCATACTCCGTAGACAAATTGCCGGACGTGTCGTGCGCAGCTATTGGGTCTACATTCTCGCCAGCAAGCCCCGAGGGACCATTTACATCGGCGTCACCAACGGTCTCATCTTTCGCGTGGAGCAGCACAGAGCCGGAAAGGGCTCCAGCTTCGCCCGCAAATACAAAGTCAACCGTCTCGTTTGGTTCCAGGAGTTCGCCGACGTGCGGGAGGCCATCCAACGTGAGAAGACGATGAAAGAATGGCCGCGCGCATGGAAGGTCAATCTGATCGAGCGCACCAACCCGCATTGGGACGATCTCTATCCCTCGCTGCCCGGCGTGCGACCTGCAGTGATCAAGGGCGTTCGCTGATGGCTGGATCCCGGCAACAAGTGCCGGGATGACATTTGCGGGACTGTCGCGCCGAGCAACCAACGTTGTCATACCGGGGCTTGTCCGGCTTGTCCCCGATATCCAGCTCTCCTCATGATCGAAAGGTCGCGCTGTCACTCCGCAGCCTCCTTGAGCAGGCTCTCGCCGGGCCGCACGATGGTGAACTGCACCGGCTCGTCGGCGATGGCGAGGCCATCGCCCTGCCGGCGCGCCACGGTGAAGGTCGAGGTGGTGAGGTCGCCCTCGCCCGGGAAGTCCTCGCGATAGTGGGCGCCACGGCTGTTCTCGCGCTTCAGGGCGGCCGTGGCAATGACCTTGGAGACCTCCACCAGGCTGCGCAGGTTGAGCCAGTCGTGCCAGGTCAGGTTGAAGGCGCGATCCCCATCGGCCACGCCGGTTTCCATGAGATCGCCCTCGATGGCGCCGAGCTTTTCGAGCCCGCGCCGCAAACCCTGGGCGTCGCGGATGACACCCACGTCGTCCCACATGGTGTCGAGCATGGTTTCACGTAGGCGATTGAGGTCGCCGGCCTTGTGCTCGAAGGGATGCTGCGCGCGCGCCACCTCCGCGCCAAGGATATCCTCATTGGGCGTGCGGCGCTCGCCGTTCCTCGCCACCCACGCCGCCATGGTCTCGCCGGCAATCCCGCCGAACACGGTCGAGTTGGCGACGCCGTTGCCGCCGAGCCTATTGGCGCCGTGCGCGCCGCCCGCATCCTCGCCGGCAACGAACAGGCCCGGCAGCTCGGTCGACGTGTCGACACCGCACACCAGCCCGCCCATGAAATA
>DATEVP010000287.1:0-3861 GCA_035258465.1 Hyphomicrobiaceae bacterium | reverse complement strand
CCTTGGCGGCGCTCGCCGCGTCGGCATCGGCGCCGCTCTGGCGCCAGTCCGGACGGGCGGTGAGGGGCGCGTTGGGCGGATAGGCGATCGAGTCCCAGGTGTCGATGCCGCGCACCTCCACCGTCTCGCGCCAGAACGCATCCATGTAGCCGCTCAAGACCCTCGGGCTCGGGGGGCGCGGATGAAAATCGCAGTCGATTGCGCCTTCCCACATATCAGGATCGCTCGCGAGCCGGACCAGCCCATTTTATTAGGCCATGGTCGCTCAACGAGCAAATCGCGCCTCTTTGCCCATCCGTCCTGGGTAGCGGCTGTCGCCTGGGCCGGCATGACAGCAAGGGAGCCCCCGCGGTGAGCTTGTCGAACCGCGCGGCCCTGACGGTGCCTTTCATCCGCCCTTCGACAAGCTCGGGGCGGTGTTGAGCAAGGGCACAGGGCTGTGTTGTGAGCGGTCAGAGCTTGGCGAGAGACGGCTGAGGCGCGGCCCGGCGCCATCCCCGCCGCGCCGGCCGTGCCTCGGCGCCCTCGCCGGCATCCTTGCGGGCCGATGGCGCGCCGATGCTCCACAGCGCATCGAGATGGCGCAACAGCTCGGCCTCGCGGGCCTTGATCTGCTGCGCCTTCCATTCCCTCTGGTGGCGCACCGGCTCGTTGAGCGCGGGGATGGGCGCGCCGAGGGTGGCAAAATAGATGTCGCGCTTCTTGGCGAAATCGAGGTTGCTCGCCTTGTCGTTCTGCGCCTTGGTCACCAGCACCAGATTGCCGAGCGACTCGATGCACGCATTGCGCTCGTCGGGATCCGGGAACCAGCTGCGCCACTGGCTGCTTGCCCCATGCTTTCTCGGCAGCACGTGCTCGACGGTCAGGGTATCGCTCTCGAGCCCTTGCGGCCGGCCCATGATCTGATCGTTGAGCCGCAGCAGCACGAGCTTGCACGTTTGCGCACTGCGCGCATGCAAGTCGTGCAGGTTGAAGCGCATGTTGCGCAGCTCCGCGCTCGTCAGCGCGAGCGCGTTTCCGGGCGCCTTCAGGTCCTGGCCGTTGCGGATCGCCCAGATCACCGCGCCGAAGCGGCTCGTGCGCCGGTTAGCGCCGAGGCCGACGATGCGCAATCCGTAGGCCAGCCGGTCGAGCGCCCCCAGGAACCAGGCAAAGCCCGCCGCGTCCTTGCCGTGCTTCAGGCACCACAGCATGGCCGAGGGCACCCAGTCGGCCGCCGGCAGCCAGGAAAGATAGCTCAAGCTGCGCGCAATCGCGGCCGAATGCGGGGAGCCCGCGTGCCTGGCACGGCGGATGTCGTCGAAGATGGCCGCCGCCGGCTGCAGCTCGCGCTCGATGAAGGCCTGCGCTCCGCCAGCCTCGGCGGCGATCGTCCTGATGCCGGCGATCACCTGGCGGTCCGGCCGCCCGTGCATGGCACGAACGTGACTGAACAGGCTTTCGAAGTCGTTGCCGAGGCCCTTCTCCATCCGGTCCCAGGCGGCGGTCGCGGCAGCGCGCGCGGCCTGGTCAGGGACGCCGCCCAGCAGCTCTGCCTTCAGGATGTCGTTGCGCGCCAGCGGCTTGCCGGTCGCGTTCAGCACCATGAACATGCGATGCGCCCGGTCGATGCTGGCGGTGACGGCAAACACCACGTAGCAGCGCTCGAGCAGGAACTCGCGCAGGCGATTGCGCTGCTCGCGCTCCAGCTCGAGCAGGCCCGACACCAGATGCTCGCGCACCTCCAGGATGCGCGCCGCCGATGGTGTGAGCTGATCGCCGGCCGGCATCACCTGGCTGGCGCCGGGCGCGCTCACGTGCGTGGCGAAGAACGTCGCATCCCCGTCGCCCAGCCTCAGGCGCGTGCGCCCCCTGATGGCCTTCGTCTCGATTGCCTCGCGCAGCCTGTCGCTGGGTGTCTCGCCGTCCTCGGCGGCGAGATCGCGCAGGACGCAGAACAGGATGGTCAGCGTCGTCAGCCTCTGCAGCCCGTCGACCACCTCGAAGGTGCGCGGCTCGCCCGCGAGCGGCCAACCCTCGAAGCTCCGGGCCGACGCACCGCGATCGATGAGGAGCATGGTGCCGAGGAAATAGTCGCCGCCCTCGCCGCTCTCCCGGCCGGCCTCGAGCGCGCCGACGATGTCCTCCAGCAGGCGGCCGGCCTCCTCGGCGCCCCAGGCGAAGCAGCGCTGATAGGGCGGCGCTTCGATCAGGACCGGATCGGCGAACAGCTGCCCGAGCTTGATTGATTGCGCGCCAAGGGGCGGCTGCAATGGGTATGGCGGGCGATCGCTGGTTTCACGTGGCGGCACGGTTTCGTGCTCGTTGGAAGGGGCCGGCCAATTCAGAGCATGAATTGTCTCGGCCATGCAACCAAACATCGTGCTTGCCTACGCCCGAACTTTGTGCTCCGCGCGAGGCGACTTCGGTGCGATAACCCCGGCCGCGCGTGCGGCCCGGGGCTCGTCTGTCGGCGGAGGGATTGTGCTTTCATGCTTGGTGCCGTCTACGGGCTTGCCCGGCCGCTGCTCAATGCGCTGTCCCCGGAACAGGCGCACGAGCTCACGTTGAGGTCGCTCGAGCTCGGCATCCATCCGCGCGCGCACACACCCGACGATGCCCGCCTCGCGTTGAGCGCCTTCGGCCTTACCTTCCCCAATCCGCTCGGGGTTGCCGCCGGCTTCGACAAGGACGCGCGCGTGGCCGACGCGGTGCTCGGCATGGGCTTTGCGTTTGCCGAGATCGGCACCGTCACGCCGCAGCCGCAGGCGGGCAATCCGGCCCCGCGCGTGTTCCGCCTGGCGGGCGACCACGCGCTCATCAACCGCCTGGGCTTCAACAACGGCGGACACGCGGCGGCGCTGGCGCGGCTCGAGAAGCGCTCGATCTCCGGCATCGTCGGGGTCAACGTCGGCGCCAACAAGGATGCCCCCGACCGCGTCGCGGACTACGTCGCCGGCATCCGCTGCTTCTATGACGTTGCCAGCTACTTCACCGTCAACGTCTCCTCGCCCAACACGCCGGGCCTGCGCGATCTGCAGGCGCCGGCGGCGCTCGACGAGCTGCTCGCCCGCGTGCTCGCGGCACGGGCCGAGCTGATGGCGGCGGGCAAGCCGCGGCGGCCGATCGTGGTCAAGCTCGCGCCGGATTTGGCGGCGGACGATCTGGCGCCCATCGTCGAGGTCCTCACCGCGCGCGGCATCGATGCCATTGCGATTGGCAATTCGACGCTGGCGCGCACGGGGCTGAGCGACACGAAGCTGGCGCAGGAAGCTGGCGGGCTCTCGGGGCGGCCGCTGTTCACCCGCTCCACCGTGATGCTGGCCCGCGTCTACCGGCTCACCCAGGGGCAGCTCCCGCTGATCGGCATCGGCGGCATCGACTCCGGCGCCACGGCGATTGCCAAGATCGAGGCCGGGGCCACGCTGCTCCAGCTCTATACGGGGCTCGTCTTCGAAGGCCCCGGCCTCATCGCTCGCATCAAGGCCGCCATGGTCCAGTACGTGGATCACCGCCGACTTCACCGCATCGGCGACGCCACCGGCCGCCGCGCCGAGGAATGGGCCTCCCGCGCGCTCGACGGGTGAGCACCCAACACTCTGGCCCTCGCAGCGGCTTTCCGCTCGAGGTTAGAGAGAGAGGAGAGGGGCGTCCAGAACCCGCTGACCTCCGGTATGAGAATGGGCTCCAAACGCCCCACTCGCCGCATCCGGACCCAACTACGGCGCTCCGCCGGTCTGACGGCCGGCCAAGCCAGGTTGATCGGACTACGACCCCCGGTTCGTAGGCTGAGACGGACACCCTGCAGACGGCACCCGCCCCGTGACCCGAGGCAAGGCCGATCATGCCACGCCCGAAACGCGCGGGGATAAGTGCGATCCT
>DATEVP010000286.1:0-5214 GCA_035258465.1 Hyphomicrobiaceae bacterium | reverse complement strand
GAGCGACGCGGATCGTCGGGCCGCTGCCAGCTATCCACCGGCGCGGGCGCCCACAAGTCGTAAACGCCCGCATGGACGAGTTGGCCGATCAGCGTTGCCGCGACGCTCTTGCCCATGGACCAACCCGGCAGGCGGGTTGCTGCGTCGATCCCCGGCTGGTAGCGCTCAGCGATAAGGCGCCCCTTGTGCGCGACGGCGAACGCGGCCGTGAGCGCGTGGGGGCCGTCGAATGCTGCCGTCACGGCGGCCTCGAGCCTTGCCCGGTCGATCTCCGGGGGAAGCGGCGTGTCGGGCAGCTGGTCGCCCATCGGCCAGGGTTGCGTCGCCGGGTCGGGCAGCGACGTGGTGACTTTCACCGGCGTGAAGGAGACCGAATCCGCCCCGCGCGGCAGCGTCACGCAGCCTTGGTCTCCGTACAGCTTGGCCGTGCGTGTCACGCCATTGGGCAGCGTCAGGTGCACGGCCCTACTCTTCGAGTCGACCACCACGCGCTGGACCTTGCCTCGCTCGGCGCGCGGCGACACGAAGAAGCCGTCCTCATCCTGCGCCGTGGCCAGCTCCCGGCCCGTGATGAACAAAGCCGAGCACAGGATCTTGGCAAAGCCGGCCGTCATATGCTCGAGGGGATCGCCCGGCGGCACTTCCCAACGAGTGGGCAGCTCGGTCGACCAGGCCGGCTGCCGCGCATCGAAGGTTGTGGCCGCCGTCATTAGGGCGCTGCTGAGCAGCAAGGAATTCCGAATCTCAATTGCAGTCATCAAACGCTCGCCACCAGGTTTCCTGCAGTGTGTCAGTCTACCACCGCCGCATTGCGGGCCATGAGACCGCGTGCAGGGTCATAAGCCCAGATCGCGGCGGCGAGGAACACCACGAGCGCGCCGGTAACGACGGCGAGCGCCGCGCCGTTGAGCTGGAGATAGAGCGCAAAGCGGATCAGCTCGACGGCGTGCGTGAAAGGGTTGAGCCTGCACAGTTGATAGAGCACGTCGCTCGACTCCTGCACCTTCCAAAGCGGGTAGAGCGCCGATGAGGCAAACAGCATCGGAAAGATGACGAAGTTCATGACGCCGGCGAAGTTCTCGAGTTGGCGGACGATCGACGACAGGGCCATGCCGAGTGCGCCGAGCATCAGCCCCGACAGGACGAGCGCGGGCAGGACCGCGACATAGCCGGCGAGAGGCAGCTCTATGCCGAGGAACCAGGCAATCAGCAAGAACGCATAGACCTGGATCAGCGAGACTCCAACGCCCGCGAGCAGCCGGGAGAGCAGCAGGAACCATCTGGGTAGCGGCGCCGTCAGCAAGACGCGCATGCCCCCCATCTCTCGGTCGTAGACCATCGAGAGCGAGCTCTGCATGCCGTTGAAGAGCTGGATCATCGCCACCAGGCCGGGCGCAATGTAGACGTCGTAGGTGATGTAGGTCGCATACGGCGGCGCGATGGAAACGCCGAGCGCGGCGCGAAACCCGACGGCAAAGATCAGCAGCCACAGGATCGGGCGTATGAGCGCCGCCAGGAAGCGCTCCCTCTGCTGCAGGAAGCGGAGAATCTCGCGCCAAGCAACGCCGCGGAACGCGCGCCAGAAGCGAATGATCATGGCGCCTCGCTCCCCGGCGCTGTGAGCTTGTCGAAGGCTTCCCCGAGGCTGCTGGCGGCTGTCCGGCGCACCACGGCTTGCGCCTCCCCGGACGCGACGACGCGGCCTTTGTCCAGGACGATGAGGTGATCGGCGTCTCTGATCTCGTCGATCAGATGGGTCGCCCAAAGAACGGCGACGCCGGCCTCCGCGGCGAGCGCGTGCGCGTGGTCGACGATGCCGCGGCGCGTTGGTATGTCGAGGCCCACCGTCGGCTCGTCCAACAGCAGGAGCCGGGGCCTGTGCAGGAGAGCGCGCGCGATCTCGATGCGGCGGCGCTGGCCGCTGCTCAGCGTGCGCACCCGCTCCGTGCGCGACCCGCCCATGCCCAGCGCGGCGAGTTCGCGGTCGATGCGCTCTGCTGCCGTCTTGCGGTCGAGGCCGTGCAGTGCAGCGAAATAGGCCAGGTTCTGGGCGACGGTCAGGTCAAGGTCCAAGGTGGGCAATTGGAACACCACGCCGACCTCGGCCAGCGCCCGGCTTCCCGCCGCCACGAGATCGCGCCCCAGGATCGTGACTGCGCCGGCAGGCGGCTCGAGCAGGCGAGTCACCAGCGAGAACAGCGTGGTCTTGCCAGCGCCGTTGGGACCGAGCAGCGCCGTGAAGCGCCCGGGCTGCACCTGGAGGCTCACGCGCTCCAGCGCCGGCCGCCGGCCATAGCGATAGGAGAGGTCGCGCGTGACCAGAGCCGGCACGGTCGCGGGATCTCCCAGAGCTGGAGGCGCGCAAGCCGGGCTATGGTCGAGGTGCGGCGCCACGTTTGTCTCGCGATTGCAGATCCGAAGAGTGCGTCGCGAGCATTGTAATGCTGCGCTGCCTCGCATGCGACAGCTTGACACCACCGGGGCGCGGAGCGAGCATCCCGTCCGTTCTCTGCAATCGATGACGCCTCGATACTCATAATTTCAGAGCCGGGAGGGCATTCCGGCAGGAGGAGACCCATGATGGCACAAGGATGGGCGCGCAATCTGACCTGCGTCGCCGGCACGGTGATCATTGGCGGGTTGCTCGGCGCTTCAGGCGCCGCTGCGCAGGAGGTCAAGGCCGCTACGAAGTGGGGTGACATGTCGAACGTCACCCAAGACCTGTTGAATAATGCCGGTGGCGACGGCAACAACTTCCTGCACACCAACGGCAACTATCACCAGACGCGCTACTACCCCAACCGGCAGATCAATACGTCGAACGTCCACAAGCTGCGCCCGGCCTGGATGTTCCAGACCGAGGTCAAGGACACCTTCGAGACCTCGCCGATCATCGTCAATGGCATCATGTACTTCACGACGGCGTTCAATCACGCCTACGCCGTCGATGCCCGCACCGGCGAGCAGCTCTGGCACTTCAAGCACAAGATGGGGCCGGTGACGACTTACTGCTGCGGCCCCAACAACCGCGGCGTTGCGGTGGCTGGCGATCGGGTGTTCATGGCCACACTCGATGCCAAGCTGTTAGCCCTCGACGCAAAAACCGGACAGCTCGTTTGGGAAACGCAGATTGCCGACCCCGAGCTCGGCTATTCGGAGACGATGGCGCCCACGGTCGTCGGCGACAAGGTCCTGATCGGCACCAACGGCGGCGAGTACGGCATCCGCGGCTTCGTCAAGGCTTTCAATAGCAAGGACGGCAAGCTGATCTGGACATTCTTCACCATCCCCGAGAACTCGGTCGGGATATGGGCCACGAAGGACGCCACGGGTCGCGACATGAAGCGCGACATCGCCAAGGAAAAGGCCGACCTTGCCAAGATGGGCGACCCCTACAAGACGCTGGGTGGCGGCGTTTGGCAAAACCCGGCCGTCGACCTCGAGACCAGCCGCATCTACTTCATGGTCGGCAACCCTTCGCCGGACCTCGACGGCTCACTGCGTCCGGGCGACAACCTCTACACGAACAGTCTCGTGGCGGTCGACCTCAACACCGGACGGTATGTTTGCCACTTCCAGTACATCGCCCACGATGTCTGGGACCTCGATGCGGTATCGCCTGCGATCATAACCACGGTGCGGGGCCGCGACGGCAACCCGGTCAAGGGTGTGCTGCACGCCGGCAAGACCGGCCACGTCTATATCCACAACGCCAGCGACTGCAGCCTGATCCGCTTCTCCGACGCGATGGTGCCGCAGGAGAACATGTGGGTGCTGCCGACGAAGGAAGGCGCAAGGATGCTGCCCGGCGCCAATGGCGGCGTCGAGTGGTCGCCCATGGCGACCGACCCGACCAAGGGGCTGGCCTACGCCATCAACCTGCATCAGCCGATGACCTACCACGTCGAGTCGACGCCCTATCCGAAGGGCAAGCTTTGGCTCGGCGGCGCCTTCAAGGTCATTCCGACCGAGGAGCAGTGGGGCAACGTCACGGCGGTCGACTACAACACCGGCAAGATCCGCTGGCAGGTCAAGACGCAGCAGCCGATGATCGGCGGCATCCTGGCGACCGCCGGCGGGCTGGCGTTCACGGGCGAGGCCAACGGCCTCTTCAAGGCCTACGACTCCGATACCGGTGCCGTGCTCTGGAAGTTCCAGGCCGGCGCGGGCGTTAATGCTCCGCCCTCCTCCTACTCCGTCGACGGCAAGCAATACATTGTCGTCGCCGCAGGCGGCAACACGCAGATCGACTACAAGCGGGGCAACACCCTGATTGCGTTCGCGCTGGTCGACTGACCGAGCCACGAGCGCGGTTTGAATTGGGGCGGGACGGCCGTTGCGCTGTCCCGCCCTTGTCTTGCCGCCCTGCTGGCTCTAGCAAGGACACCCCAACTACCCATCGAGAGATTGCGACGGATGCCGGCAAATGCCCTCGGGTC
This sequence comes from Hyphomicrobiaceae bacterium, assembly GCA_035258465.1. Taxonomy (GTDB): domain Bacteria; phylum Pseudomonadota; class Alphaproteobacteria; order Rhizobiales; family Hyphomicrobiaceae; genus AWTP1-13. The sequence continues at coordinate 775 of DATEVP010000286.1, read as the reverse complement.
TATGCGAGCCGGAGCGGCCTTTCTCGCGGGCCTTCTCGTTGCAACAGCGCCGGCGCTGGGGCAGCAGTCGAAGACGCTGGAAGAGCAGGTGCAGCTGTGCGCAGCCTGTCATGGCGAGAATGGAGTTCCCCAGGAGAAAACCACGCCCATCATCTGGGGCCAGACTCTGGGTTATCAGTATCTGCAGTTGCGCGACTACAAGAACGGCGATCGCAAGAATGAGCTGATGGCGACGGTGATCGAGCAGCTCGACAAGACCGATCTGCTGCCGCTCGCCGAATACTTCTCCAAGAAGCCGTGGCCACGCAACCTGGCGAAGCCCGCACGCGATGCGATCGCACTCAGGGCAGCGCGAGCCAATACCGCGGTCGGCTGCACCGGCTGCCATCAAGCCCAGTACCAAGGGGAGGGGACGCAGCCGCGGCTGGCCGGCCAACAGATAGAGTATCTCCACAAGACCATGCTCGAGACCCGCAGCGGCGTGCGCGGCAACAATCCCGGCATGACCACGCTCATGAAAGCGACCTCGGAGGAGGATATCGCCGCGCTCGCCGAGTACCTGGCCGGGCTCGACGTCGTGCGCTAGCGCGGTTGCAGCTTCGGCCTCACCGCCGCATCGGCGAGATCGGCGGCGGTGTGACCCTCGTTGTCCTTGATGTCGGCGCGGGCGCCACGCTGCAAGAGCACATCGACGATTGCCGCGTGTCCGAGCTCGGCTGCCATCATGAGGGCCGTGCGGCCGCGGTTGTCGGCGTCGTCGAGCCGGGCGCCGCGC
>DATEVP010000285.1:0-5000 GCA_035258465.1 Hyphomicrobiaceae bacterium | reverse complement strand
CTGCTCGTCAGCGAGCAGGCGCTCGCTTTCGGCCTCCAGCGCCACCCGTCCATTTTCCAAGACGTAGACGTAGTGCGCCAGCTTCAGGATCTTGCGCGCATTCTGCTCGGCGATGAGCACGGGCGTGCCCTCCGCGTTGATCACCCGAATGGTATCCAAGATGGTGTCGAACACCTTGGGGCCGAGGCCCAGCGAGGGCTCGTCGAGCAGCAGGCAGCGCGGCTTTGCCATCAGTGCGCGCCCCACCGCCAGCATCTGCTGCTCGCCGCCGGACAGCAGGGCCGCCGGCTGCGTGGCGCGCTGCTCGAGGATCGGGAAGAGGGCGTGGACACGCGCGAGCTGCGCGGCGAACGTCGCCTGATCCGGGATCAGGTAGGCGCCCATCTCCAGGTTCTCGCGCACGGTCATCTCGCCGAACAGCATCCGCCCTTGCGGAACATGCACCAGGCCGCGGCGAACGAGGCTCTGCGGGCTGCAATCGGCGATCGGCTCGCCCAGGAAGGTGATCGTGCCGGCGTGAATGGTGGCGAGCCCCGACAACGCCCGGATCAGCGTGGATTTGCCCGCACCGTTGGCGCCCAGGAGACCGACGATCTTTCCCGCCGGAACGCTGAGCGAGACGTTGCGCAGGATGGTGATCGATCCGTAGCCGGCGCTGAGCTCGTTGACCTCAAGCATGGGCATCCGCCTCCTCGCCGAGGTAGGCATCGATCACAGCTTTGTCGAGACGGATTTGGCCGGGCGTGCCGTCGGCAATGACACGGCCCTGATGCATGGCGGTGATGCGGTCGGCGAGGCGCATCATGACGCGCATGTTGTGCTCGACCACCAGCAGCGTGATGCCTCGCTCCTCTGCGACGGCGCGCGCCGTGGCGACGGTGGCGTCGGCTTCCGCCTCGCTCATGCCCGAGACGGGCTCGTCGAGCAGCAGCAGGCGCGGGCGAACCGCCAGCGCACGCGCCATGTCGATGCGTTTCTGAATGCCGAACGGCAGCTCGCCTGGCAGCTCGCCCTCCAACTCGCGCAAGCTCAATGCATCGAGGAGCGTCAGGGCCTCATCGCGAGCCGCAGCTTCCTCGCGCCTTGCCGACGGGAGCCGAAGGGCTGCGCCAATCGTGCCATAGGCCTGGTGGCGATAAAGGCCGGTGAGCACGTTCTCGAGCACGGTCTCTTCGCGAAACAGCTCGACGTGCTGGAATGTCCGCCCGATACCGAGCCGGCAGATCGCATCCGGCTCGAGGTTGGTGATGTCGCGGCCGGCGAAGAGAATTCTCCCCGCGATCGGCCTCACGACCCCCGTGATGGCATTGATCAGGGACGTCTTGCCCGCGCCGTTCGGCCCGATCAGGCCGCGGATCTCGCCAGCTTCGATGTCGAGCGACAGCTCGCTCACGGCTGCAACGCCGCCGAAGCTCACCGACACGCCGACGAGTTCGAGCAAGCTCATGGCCAAATCTTCACGCGCCGCCAGTCCAGCTTCGCGAGCGTGTCCCACAATCCCTTGAGCCCCCGCGGCATGAACAGCAGCGTGCCGAGAAGGATCGCACCATAGACCAGGTCGCTGTACTCCTTGGCTCCGCGCAACAGCTCCGGCAGCGCGGTCAGAGCGACAGCGCCGAGGATCGATCCGACGACCGAGCCGAGCCCGCCGACGACAATGAAGGTGATGTGGCGGAGCGATGCCGAGATGCCGAACTCGGTCGGATCGATGAAGCCGACGACGATGGTGAACAGTCCGCCGGCCAGCCCGGCAAAGCCCGCCGCCACGGAAAAGGCGAGCAGCTTGATCTGCCCGGGTGGGATGCCGAGCGATTGCGCCGCAAACGAGCTCTGCCGGATGGCATCGAAGGCGCGCCCGAAACGCGACCGTTGCAAATTCGCCCCCACGGTCACTGCCGCCACCGTGATCGCCAGCACGAGGTAGTAGACCGAGGCGTCGGACTTGAGGTGAAAGCCCAGAATGTGTGGCCGTGGCACGCTCAGACCTCTGATGCCGCCCGTCAGATCCGGAGACTCCTCGATCGCGATCTGCACGATCTCCAGGAAGCCGAGCGTCACGAGGGCCAGATAGAGCCCGGACAGACGCCGCGCCGGAAAGCCGAGGCCGGCACCGAGCAGCGCCGCCGCCGCTGCGCCGACCGGCAGCGCCACGAGGTACGACAGCCCAGCGCGGGTCATCAGCAGCGCCGTGGTGTAAGCCCCGATCGCCATGAACGAGGCATGGCAAAGCGAGATTTGACCGCAGTTGCCGGTGAGCAGGTTGAGGCCGATGGCAACGATCACGTTCAGCAACGCCAGCTCGATCAGATAAATATGATAGCTGCCGGCAGCGAGCGGCACCAAAGTCAGAACCGCGATCAGCGCCGCCGATAGAGCGAGGTGCTTTGGGATCGCAGGAAACGCAAGCCGCCTGTGGATCGCGGCAATGTCGACGCGGCTTGCCATCTGTGCCCCTCAGACGCGCTTCACCGCCGCGGTGCCGAAGAGGCCATGCGGCTTGTACAGCAGGATCGCGATCAGGATGCAGAACGGGACGATGTTTTTGAACGTGGCGCCGAAGAAGGCGCCGGCATAGGTCTCGAGCAGGCCCAGCAGCAACCCGCCCGCAACCGCACCGCCGAGGCTCGTGAAGCCGCCAATGACCGCCGCCACGAGCCCCTTGAGAATGAGGTGGCCGATCTCCGGCGTGATGCCGATGATCGGTGCGAGCAGGAGCCCCGCAAGCGCGCCGATCGCCGCCGCGAGCGCCCAGGCCGACATGAACACCGAGCCGACGCCGATGCCCATCAGCCGGGCCGCGTTCTGGTCGATCGCCACGGCACGCATCGCCTTGCCGAACTTGGTGTTGGCAAAAAACAGCGTCAGGAGGCCAACCACGCTGAGCGTCGCCGCAATGATGACCAGATAGGCCGGATTGAGCCGCACCGGCCCGAGCGCGATCGGCGCCCCGACGTAAGGGGCATCGAGCGTAAAGAGATTATCCTGCCACTGGACGCGCACCGCCGACTTGATGATCACGCCGACGGCGAAGGTGGCGATGACCACCGTGAATTCCGGGGCCGCGATGATGGGACGAACCACCAGCCGCTCCATGAGCACGCCGAAACCTGCCGCGACCAGGAGCGTCAGCGGCACCATGACCAGGAACGGCAGGCCGAAGTTGGTGGCCAGCGCCAGCCCGATGTAGGCCCCCAGCGTCGCCATCTCGCCCTGCGCGAAGTTGAGCACGCCGCTCGCCTTGAACGGAATGACCAGGGCGAGCGCCACCAGGGCGTAAATGCTGCCCACGCTCAGGCCGGAGAAGGCGAGCTGAAGAGCGATTTGCCAGGACATGGGCCCCAAAACCTTCGGCCGTCCGCGAGTTGCCTACGCGGGCGGCCGTGGAAAAGGATTGGCGAAGCGTCACTCGTAGCGCTTGAGGATCTCGCTCGGCCGCTTGCCTTCCCAGGATAGCTGCTCCCACTGGCCGCCCTTCACCTGCATGGGTTGCAGCCGGAGATTGCCGATATGGTGCTTCTTGGTGAAGGTCAGCGGCGTGGCAAGGGGGCCGGAGCGATAGCCGGCGAAGGTTTCCAGCGCTCCGATGAGCTTGTCCGTCGTCAGGTCCTTGCCAGCCCGCTTCAGGCCCTCCGCGAAGGCATACATGTCGGTGTAGGCGAGGATGTCGAAGATGTTGGGGCGGCCGACGGGAAGGTTCGGATACTCCGCCTTCCATTTGGCTTCCCAAGCCTTCATGTCCGCATGCGGGGAACCGGGCAGCAGCGGCGTCAGGGCAAAGCCGGCGACGCCTTCCGCGTTCTCCTTCGCTGCGGCCAGGAAATTCTGGTCGACCATGGTCGTGCCGACGAAGATGCGGGCCTTGACGTCGAGCTCCTTGGCCTGCCGCAGCGCGATTGCCGCCTCGGCCGGGTTGCCGAAGAAGGCAATCACGTCGGGGGCCGCCGAGCGGATTTCCAGAAGCTGGGGCGTGAAATCCTTGTCGCCGATATTGAACTCGGCGCGCTTGACGGGTGTGATGCTGAACCAGCTCTGGAGATATTTCTCGAGCGCGTTGCCTTCGTTCTTCGGGTATTCCTCGCGCCCGTTCATGATGGCGACTTTCTTGCCCTTGAAATAGTCGGCGACGAACTCGGCATACATCTCGCCGTAGCGCGGCACCTCCGTGGTTCCGCCACGGAACAGGTTGCGGCTGAACGGCCAGGTGACGGGCGGCGCCGACGCGAACGACACGTACATGACGCGGCCCTTTTCCTTGACGAAGTCGATGGTGCCGACCGTGGCGTTGCTGCCGGCAACGCAGAAGAGCGCGAACACCTGGTCCTGATCGATCAGCTTCTTGACCGCCGCCAGCGCCCGCGTCGGCGAGTGCGTGTCGTCCTCGAACGCGATTTGCAGCTTGCGTCCGTTGATCCCGCCGGCGGCGTTGATCTGCTTGACGGCCAGGTTCATCCCGTCGCGCCCGCCGAGCCCGATGTAAGCGGCTGGCCCCGTGATCGGGCCGAAGGCGCCGATGGTGATGGTGTCGTTCGTCACGCCCTGCTCGGCGCGCGCTGCCGTCAGGCTCAGGCCAAGCGCCGCCAAGGCCATCAGGATGATGGGCTTCCTCCCAAGCATCGTCTCTCTCCGCCTTCTTGTTGACTGAGCGCTCAGTATGATAACCATCGATGGCAAGAGTCAAGAAAGCGAGACCCGCCGGGAATGCCAGGCAAAGGGCCCACGCCGATGAAGGCCGCAGCAACGAAGGTAAAGGCCCGCCGCGTGGTGGCGGCGAGCAAGAACACCGCACTCGTTCGCGACCGCCGCACGCAGCTGGTCGGCGCCGCGATCGAGGTTTTCGGCAAAAAGGGCTTTCATGCCACGACTGTGCGCGACATTGGCCGCGTCTCCCGGCTGACGCAGGGGACGATCTATAACTACGTTCGCTCGAAGGAGGACATCCTGTTCCTCGTCTGCGATCGCATCGTCACCGAATACCAGGACAGCGTGCGCCGCGCCCTCGC
>DATEVP010000284.1:0-3100 GCA_035258465.1 Hyphomicrobiaceae bacterium | reverse complement strand
GAGGCCTGCACAAACCTAAACCTGCACCGAATATCCCCCGTCGACGGGAATGGCGGCGCCGGTGATGAAGTCGGAGGCGCGGCTCGCCAGGAATACGGCGATGCCGGAGAGGTCGTCGGGCACGCCCCAGCGGCGGGCGTGCGTGCGCATCAGCACCATGCTGTTGAGGCCCGAGACCTCCTCGCGCGCCCGCTTGGTCAGGTCCGTGTCGATCCAGCCCGGCAGCACCGCATTGACCTGGATGTTGTCCTTGGCCCAGGCCACCGCCATCGACTTGGTGAGCTGCACCACGCCGCCCTTGGAGGCGCCGTAGGCCGGCGCGAACGGGGCGCCGAAGATCGACAGCATGGAGCCGATGTTGATGATCTTGCCGCCACCGGCTTTCTGCATAACGGGATAGGCAGCGTGCGAGCAGATGAACGTGCTGGTCAGGTTGACGTCGATCACCTGCCGCCACTCGGCCAGCGAGAGCTCCTGCGGGACTTTTCGGATGGTTATGCCGGCGTTGTTGACGAGGATGTCGACGCGGCCGAGCTGCTTCTTCGCGTCGTCGATCATCTTGCGGCAGGACGCCTCGTCGGCGACGTCGACCGTGAGCACGGCGGTCTTCGCCCCGAGCTTGGCTAGCTCCGCCGCGGCGGCCTCGGATTTCTTGGCGTTGCGTGCGGCGATGGCGACCGTGGCGCCGGCCTGGGCCAGCCCGCGCGCCATGCCCAGCCCGATGCCGCCATTGCCGCCGGTGACGACCGCGACGCGGCCGGAAAGGTCGAAGAGGGACATGAGTTACTCCAGGGGGTCAGACCCCTCGGTACACCGGAATTGGGCAATCGCCAACGTCCAGACGAGGGGTCTGACCCCCTGGCCGATTGCCGACTGCCTATTGCCGGTGCTCAACGGCCGCCGAGAAAGCGCGCGAGCACGACGACGATGATGGCGCCGATGGTCGAGATCAGGATCTGGGTGCCGTAGGGAATGGCGTTGGTGACGTTGGTGAGGCCGGCCGGCAGCGCCAGCAGCTCGTAGCGGACGAGCGCGCCGCCGACGAAGGCGCCGATGATGCCGACGAAGACGTTGCGGATGAGGCCGCCGCCGCCGAGCAGCAGGCCCGCGAGCCAGCCGGCGATGAGGCCGTTGACGACCATGACGATGATGGGTGTGTAGGGCTGGATCTGTTCCAATGACGGCATCGGCGTGCTTCCCTTAGGTGGACCTCGCCCGCCCAGGCTACGCCATATCGCGCCGCCGCGCCTCACAAACTCCGCTATCGCACGATGCTCGCGCGCCAAGCGTGGCGGCGCAGCGACACCCGGACAGCGGCGGAATGGGGTCAGACCCCTCGCTACACCGGCACAGCAAATCGCTACCTTGCGCCGAGGGGTCTGACCCCGCTCATTCGGCCGCGGCGCGGTTCGGTGACCCCAGCCAGCGGTCGAGGTCGGCTAGTGCGCGGGCGGTCAGCGCGCGCTTCTTGGCACCGCCCCGCTCACGACGCCTGATGGCGTTGCCGTTGGCGTCGAGGGTCGGCGCCGGCAGGGCCGGGAACAGGCCGAAGTTGACGTTCATGGGCTGGAAGGACCGAGGTCCGTCGCGGGCGCCATCGGCATCGGCTGACAGATGCCCGCCGGTGATGTGGCCGAGCAGCGCACCGAAGGCGGTGGTTGCCGGCGGCGGCACCCAGGCCTCGCCGCGGCGCTCGGCGGCAGCGGCCCGCCCGGCGAGGAGGCCGATGGCGGCGCTCTCCACGTAGCCCTCGCAGCCGGTGATCTGGCCAGCGAAGCGGAGCCTGGGCTCGATCTTGAGCCGCAGCTCGCCATCCAGCAGCTTGGGCGAATTGAGGAAGGTGTTGCGGTGCAGGCCGCCCAGCCGCGCGAACTCGGCGTTGGCGAGGCCCGGGATCAGGCGGAAGACGCGCGTCTGCTCGCCGTGCTTGAGCTTGGTCTGGAAGCCGACCATGTTCCACAGCGTGCCCAGCGCGTTGTCCTGGCGCAGCTGCACGACCGCGTGCAGGCGCTCGCCGGGCGCATGCGGATTGGTGAGGCCGACCGGCTTCATCGGCCCGAAGGCGAGCGTCTCGCGGCCGCGCTCGGCCATCACCTCGATCGGCAGGCAGCCTTCGAAGTAGGGTGTGGAGGCCTCCCACTCCTTGAAGGAGGTCTTCTCGGCGGTAAGCAGCGCGTCGATGAAGGCCTCGTACTCGGGCCTCGTCATCGGGCAGTTGATGTAGTCGGCGCCGCTGCCGGCGGGCCCGGCCTTGTCGTAGCGCGACTGGCGCCAGGTTAGCTCCGTGTCGATCGACTCGAGATGGACGATGGGCGCGATGGCGTCGAAGAAGGCAAGCTCCTTTTCCCCGGTGAGTTTCTGGATGGCGGCGGAGAGTGCCGGCGAGGTGAGCGGGCCGGTGGCGATGATGACGCTCGACCACTCGGGCGGCGGCAGGCCCGCGACCTCACCGCGGTCGATGGTAATCAGCGGGTGCTCCGTGAGCTTGCGCGTGACACAGGCCGAGAAATGATCGCGATCGACGGCCAGCGCACCGCCCGCGGGCAGCTTGTGGGCATCGCCCGCGGCCATGATCAGCGAGCCGGCGCGCCGCATCTCCTCGTGCAGCAGACCGACCGCATTGGTGGCCGCGTCGTCGGAGCGGAAGGAGTTGGAGCAGACGAGCTCGGCCAGCCCGTCCGTCTTGTGCGCCTCGGTGGTGCGCTCAGGCCGCATCTCGTGCAGCACCACGGGGACGCCGGCTTCCGCGATCTGCCAGGCGGCCTCCGAGCCCGCTAGCCCGCCGCCGATGATGTGGATTGGGTTGTGGGGCATGGGTTGAGAGTAGCCCAGAGCAGACGATGCTAGCCAGGGTGCCGTTGACTATCCCGCGCTGGCTGGCTTGACGATGGCTCCAGCTGGGCTCAATCAGCATGGGTGCGTAACTGACCTTTAGAAAAGGGTGAGCATATGCGAGTGACTTTGCTTGCGGCATGTGTTCTGGCGGCGCTCGTGGTGCTGTCGAGCCGGGTCGGCGCGCAGGAGGCGACCCACGAAATCCTGGTCGGCTACAACTCGGAAGCGGATCGCCGGGATGCCGAGAAGGAGCTGGCGGGCGCCA
>DATEVP010000283.1:0-2087 GCA_035258465.1 Hyphomicrobiaceae bacterium | reverse complement strand
GCTCGATCACCCGCAACCGCATGGTGACAACCCGAGCGCCGACAACGACTGGCGCTCCTACCCAGAAACTCGATGCAGGAAAATCCAGCAAAATCAACGAAGGCATCGAGCGTTTCATCCCTCCGGGTGCGCAGTCGCCCATGGCAACTAACCCCTCCCCGTGTCATGGCGAAGCCATGCTCCGCATGGACGGGAGGGGAATCCAGTCGAGCCAGCTTCATGGTTCGCGCTCCATTGATTCCGGGTACCAGACGCATCGCGTGACGGATTAAACTTTGCTCGATGCCGGCAGCAATTGATATATCACAAGTATGTTATCGGGCCGCCCGAGGGGTGTAAAGGAACGACCCGATGGGTGGCGCTTCAGGTGCGCACGCCGGCGCGTCCGCTGCGTGGAGCGTGCCCGGCCGCGCCGACCGTGGCCCGCGTGAACGTCTCCGTGTAGTCGATGAGCCGGTCGGAGGCCTCGCCTGCCCGCTTCTGGTCGCCGTCGGCGATGGCGCGCGCCTGCGCCGCGTGCAGCCGGGCGCACAGCGGCAGGTCGGCGGCCTGCTTGTAGTGCATGTACCAGAACCGTCGCGAGTGGCCGTGCAGAAAGCGCATCGCGCCCGAGGCGTATTCGTTGTGGCCGGCCTCGGAGATGAGCAGGTTCAGCTCGCGGTCGAGCCGCATGAAGGTGATGTCGTCGCTGGTCCTGGCGGCGCGGTCCATGCCGTCGGCGATCGCGCGCAGCCGATGGCGCTGCTCCTCGCTGGCGCGCTGGGCGCCGACGCGGCACAAGAGGCGCTCCAGCTCGCGGCGCGCCTCCAGCACGAGCAGCTGTTTTCTGGGGTCGGTGTCGGAGACGAGGATGCCCTTGCGGGGCAAGATCTTCACCAGCCCCTCGCGGGCGAGCCGCTGCAGGGCCTCGCGGATCGGCGTCCTGCCGATCTTCAGGGTCTTGGCGAGCGCGAACTCGGAGACGAACTCGCCGGGCTCGAGTTGCAGCGTGACGATCTGCTCCTCGAGCTGCCGATAGGCCTGCTCGGTCAGGGTCTCGGCGCGGCCGATCGGGGCAACTCTTTTCGCCCGCCGCGTGCTCTTTGGGATGGCTGCACTTTTCATTCGTTGTGGCGAGCCGAAATCGAGCTCACACTTGCCGGCGCTTCTGCACCATGTTGGCGAACTTCTCGTACTCCTCCTCCTTGACGGTATAGGAGTGGTCGTCGTCGGGGAACGAGCCCTCTTTCACCTCCTTGATGTATTGCCTGATGCCGGTGACGGCGACCTCGGTCAGCTTGGCAAAGCGCTTGGTGAACTTCGGCTTGAAGTCGGTGAAGACGCCGAGCAGGTCGTGGCACAGCAGGATCTGCCCGTCGGTGCCGACGCCGGCGCCGATCCCGATGGTCGGGATGGTCAGCTGCTCGGAGATCAGCCTGGCGATCCTGGCCGGCACCGCCTCGAACTCCAGCATGAAGCAGCCGGCGTCCTCGATCGCCAGCGCGTCCTCCAGGATTTTCATGGCCGCCTCCGCCGTGCGCCCCTGGATCTTGAAGCCGCCGAACATGGCAATCGTGTGCGGGGTGAGGCCGATGTGGGAGGCGGTGGGGATGCCGGCATCGACCAGGGCTTTCAGGATATGCGCCTGGGATTTGCCGCCCTGCGGCTTGACCGCGTCGGAGCCCGCCTCCTGCATGAAGCGCGTGGCGTTCGTGAGCGCCCGATCGGCCGTGTTGTAGCTCTGGTAGGGCATGCAGCCGAGCACGAAGGTGTTGGGCGCGCCGCGGCGGATCGCCTGCGCGTGCATGACCATCATGTCCATGGTGGCGGGGATGGTGGAGGGGTGGCCGTGCGCGATCATGGCCAGGCTGTCGCCCACCACCGCCACGTCGACGCCCGCCATCTCGGCCCACTTGGCACTCGTGTAATCGGGCACCGACATGTAGACCATCTTCTCGCCGGTCTTTTTGGAGTCGCGGATCTCGGTGATGGTGCGCTTCTCGCGCTTCTTGTCGGGGCTGCGCGCCTGCTCGCCGGGATCGTTTGCCATGGCCAATCACCTCGCTGCGAATAGCAACGCGTATATCTGATATATCTGGCGTATGCTA
>DATEVP010000282.1:0-13054 GCA_035258465.1 Hyphomicrobiaceae bacterium | reverse complement strand
CCCGCGCCTCGGGGTAGACCATGTAAACGGGGTAGGTGAAGGCGCGCGCACGGGCGGGAATGCGCAGCCGCCGCCGGTTGACATGGCGCTTGACGAGCCGGTGCGGAAAATAGCCCGAGGCCTCGTTGGCCAGCAGGAAATCGAGCCCCAGGGAGCCGAGATCGAGGTTCACCGCCGTATTGGTGAGCTCTGGGTAGGCCGCGGCGTGCTCGGCCTGGAAATCCGGGCCCCAGTCGATGAACACATAATTGCTCGGATGCCGCCGGCTGCGCGAAGGGGCGCTGGTGACCAGCACGAATTTCTCGTCGTAGAGATGCTCAATCGTCAGGCCCGGCGGCTGACCGGGGCGGTACATGACGGCAAGGTCGAGCGTGCCCTCGAGCAGGCGCTGGATCATCACCGCCGAGAGGCTGGCGGATGCGGAAATGGCGATATCGGGAATGTTGTCGCGCAGCCAGGAGATCCAGCGCAGCAGGAAGCCGTCCCACAGTGTGGCGTGCGCACCGACCGCGAGGTGGTCCCGGTAAGGGCCTGAAAAACCAACCTCCAGCTGGGCATGCTGCCACACGCGCACCAGCGCAAGCGCGTGCTTCTGGAACTGCTCGCCCGCACCGGTGAGCGACGCGCCGCTCTTGGAGCGCTCGAACAGGGGCCGGCCGAACAGCTCCTCGAGCACCTTGATGCGCGCGCTCACGGTGGATTGCGTGATGTTCATCTTGCGCGCGGCTTCGACGAAGCTGCCCGTCTCGGCGACCATCAGGAACGTGCGCGCGAGGCCGATGTCCATGTACGCGACTTCACTTCGTCGACGACGTGTGAAAACTATCTATCGAAAATATCGATTGGCGTCAGCGGAAAAATGCGTTTGTAGACTCGCCTGAAAATTTTCACATTGACACTGCCCGGACTCGATTCGGGTAACTCATGGAAGGACTACAACGATGAAGGCGAAGAAGGCGAAGAAGGCGAAGAAGAAAACAGCCAAGAAGAAGAAGAAGTAAAATTGCGAAGGTGCATTCCTTGTGTTCGTCCGAAACGATGCGTTGGGTTGGTGCGGTTGGCGTGATCTTGCTCCTGTCGAGCACCACCGCGGCCCACGCGGTGTCGATCACCAATCGCGACGAGCATGATCACAAGCTGACGATCATCGAGGGCGACAGCAAGGCCGATCATTTGCTGAAGCCCGCTCAAGCACTCTCGGGCGTTTGTATCAAGGGATGCACCGTTCGCCTCAACGATAGCGAGGACGACGAGTATCAGCTGGAAGCGAACGACGTCGTCTCGATCGAGGACGGCAGCCTCTACTACGACGGGCCCGACGCTCCGGCGGAGTCGCCCGGGCCGGCCAAGGACAGCAAGCCGGCCGGCAGAGGCTGAGCCGTTTCTCGTTTTCTGCGCGCCAACTGCCCGCAGCCGCGGCCAGTTGTGCGCGTTTTTTTGTTTGTTAGGCCGGGGCTCGGCTTGGGGCCGCCCGCGGGTAGCCACCGGCAACGTCGCCCTCGAGCTTGCGCATCGGGCCAATGCGGCGCTCCAGCGCCACCCGTAGTGCGCGATCGACCTCGCTGGCGGGTATCGTCAGGCCGAGCCGGGCCAGGCTGGTGACGCCGGCGCCGCGGATGCCGCAAGGCACGATGCCGGCGAAATGCTCCAGGTCCGGCGCTACGTTCACACTGAAGCCGTGATAGCTGATCCATCTGCGCAGCCGCACGCCGATCGCTGCGATCTTGTCGTGCCGGCCCTCGCCGCGTTCGGTCTGGCGCACCCAGACGCCGACGTCACCCTGGCGCGTTTCGGCCGCCACACCGAGCTGCGCCAGCGCCTCGATGATCGAATGTTCCAGGGCGCTGACGAAGGCGCGCACGTCGCCGAAGCGGCGTGCCACATCGAGCATGACATAGCCGACCCGCTGACCGGGACCGTGATAGGTGTACTGGCCGCCGCGGCCCGTGCGGTGAACCGGAAAGCGATCGGGCTCGAGGAGATCGGCCGGTTTGGCGCTGGTGCCGGCCGTGTAGATGGAAGGGTGCTCGAGCAGCCAGACGAGCTCGGGCGCTTCTCCCGCGGCAATGGCGTTGACGCGCTCCTCCATGAACGCGCATGCCAGCTCGTAGGGCACGGGCCCGGGCGACACCAGCCATTCGACGGGCGGGCGGTCGCGGTCTCGGGAAGCGATCGGACGAGCCATGAACTTCAGACCGGCGCCACGTCGTCGGCGTTCAATGTGAGCCTGGTGGCGCGTTTCAGCACATCCAGCAGCACCACGACGCGCTCCTCCTCATCGAGATCGATGATGGTGGTGACGATGCCATCGAACGGCCCGCCGGCAATTTTTACCTTCTGGCCAACCTCATACGGGCTCGCCGGGCGTGCGATGGCGCCCTCGACCTCGCGCGCTTTCAGACTGGCGATGAAACCGTGGTCGATGCAGGTCGGCTCCTCGCCCGCCCGCACGACGGTGCGCACCCCGTAGGTCGACAGGATCGGGCGCCACCGCTGCGCCTGCATGCTCGGCCGGGCGAACAGATAGCCGGGGAACAGCGGCCGCAGAACGGTGCTAACGCTTCGGGCGTGCGATCGGCGCTTGCGCAGCATGGGACAGTAGGTGTCGAAGGCCTGGCGCTGCAGGTTCTCGAGCGCCGTATGCTCGGCGTGAGGACGGGTATTGATGACGATCCAGGGCTCCTCCGATCCCTCGACCCGGTCGTGCTGGGCTCGCATCATTCAGGTCCTACGCATGTGCCTTGGCCGGTCAGCTGGCCTGGCCGCCTACGCGGTTTGGCGCATAGCCACCGATATGGGCCATATCAAGGACCGAGCCGGCAAATCGCTGCGGACCGTAAACTGAGCCGGACATGGCCCGAACGCAGGATAGCGTGGGCAAGTCGGCGCAGGTAGGGACTTCACGAAGAGGGTTCCTTCTCGCCACGAGCGAGAAGCGCCGCACCAATGCCGGCGAAGACCGGGGTGAGAGCAAGGGCCGACATGAACCACGGCGCCCAAATACTGTAGCTCGATGCCGCCACAAGGGCGCAGGCCGCGAACATGGCATAGAAGTGCGGCTGGAGCGCCGGCGGCTTTGCTGCGATCGCGCGCAAGACGAGAAGGCCAAGGACAAGCAGGAGCACGGCGCCGACCGCGCCGGCCTCATGCCACACCTGCAGATAACCGTTGTGGCTGTGCAAGGCCAGGGCGAGCGGGAAATCCGTGCCGGGTTCGCGTGGCACGCCCTCGAGGTCCGTACTGTGGAGCGCGCGCGACGTGCTGATGCCCGTGCCGAGCATGGGGGCTTTGGCGATCTCGTTCTTGGTGTATTCCCAGATGACGATGCGATGGCGGACGCTATTGTCGAGCCAGCGCACGAGATGGAGCTGATTGCTGTAAGCGAGTGCGACGATCGGCGCCACCAGGAGCGTCGCGGCGAGCCAGCCGGCGATCAACAGCCGCTTTGCCAACAGCGGCGACAGCCGGCCGACGCCATAGGTCGCGGCGGCGCCCGCGAAGGCCATCTTCGAGGTTCCATGCTGCGAGACCAGGATGGCCACGGGTGTCAGAAGGAGGCCCGACAGCAGCAGACCGCGCTGCCGGGAGCTCATCGCCAGCCGCTCGAGCACGAGCAGGGCCGGCCAGAACGTGAGGCCAAGAGCAGCCATGCTCCGGTTCAGCAGGTAGGGCTGGAGCAACGTGACCCGGCCGGCCTCCACCTGCATGTGGCGGTCGTTCGGACGCAGCCCAAGGTGGTACGTCGCCAACAGCCGGCGCAGCCATTGATCGCTCAGCAACTCGAAGCAAAGCACCGCGGCCCCAACCGCCATTCCGACCAGCAGTCCAAGGGCCATCGCCCGCAACGCTGGTGCAGGCGTGTTGCTCAGTCCGGTTGCCGTGACGTGGAGGACGCCGATCCCGGCGAAGAACAGGGCAGCCGTCGTATAGGCCTCGGCTGGGCTCAGCGACCATGACGCGTTGATGAGAATATAGGCGCCCGCCACGGCGAGGCCCGCGACCGCGGCCGAAGGGGTGCGCCAGGGCAGCCGGCCTTCCATCCAGCACCAGGCGAGCGGCGCGATGACGGCCAGCCCGAGCAACGCCGGCGCCGTCAGCGGCGCCACGACGTAGATCGCGACGCCGCTGGCAGTCCACACCCCGGTGAGAAGCGCCAGGCGTGACTGGAAATTGGGTCGCGACGATGCAGGCGGCTGCGGTGCCCACTCCATCGGCGGCGCAAGCGCTCCGGCCCGAAGTGCGTATGGCGCTTGCCGTTCGCTGCTCATGCCACCTTGCCCATCGCGAATCGTGCCGGCAGCGCCCGCCCATTGTCTGCAGCGAAGCTGGCGGCCATCTCCGCCAGAGCCGTCCTCGTGTCGCTGACCGGTCGCCACTGAAAGCTGTGCCGGAAGCGGGCATCGGATAGCTCCAGCGAGCCCATCAGGCGGCGCATGCTCGGCCCGACCAGCGGACTGTGCCTTGCCGCACATGCTCCCCATGCCGTTGGGGGAAACAGCCGTGCCGGCCTGCCCAGCGCCTGGCGCAGCGTCGTCACGATGTCCGTCGTGCTGAGCGGCGGCCCGTCGTGGACATGGAACACGCCCCTCGGCCCGTCGCGCCCCGAGCACAGAACAGCGTCGAGCGCGCTTGCCAGATTGCGCACGCACAACAGGCTGCGCCTGTTCGTCAGACCGCCCAGCGGCAGGGGCAGCGGCGTGTCGATATGGCCCAGCAGGCGCCGCATGCTCCCCCTGGCGCGTGGACCGTAAATGACCGGCGTGCGCAGGGTGACGTAACGCGTGGTGGAGCCTCGGAAGAGGTCCGCGATCCCGTCCTCGAGTCGCAGCTTGCTCAGGCCATAGAGCGTGGTGCTTCTGG
Organism: Hyphomicrobiaceae bacterium; assembly: GCA_035258465.1. GTDB lineage: Bacteria > Pseudomonadota > Alphaproteobacteria > Rhizobiales > Hyphomicrobiaceae > AWTP1-13. The sequence goes on along the minus strand of DATEVP010000282.1, from coordinate 8,194 downwards.
GCTCCGACGTCTCGACCAGCACCCGGCTGTCTTCCTCGTCGCTGAGCGCCTTGATCGAGCTCAGGTAGATGAACAGGGGAACGCGCGCACCTCTGGCCGCCTGAGCGAGCCGCTCGGAGCTTTCCACCAGCCGGCCGGCTTCGGCCGCGTCGGACGTGTGTCGACGCTGCTGCAGGACCGACAGGCCGTCGGCCAGGTGCACGACGGCATCGACCGTCGCCAGCTGGCCGCGGAAGCCGGGGGAGCCGATGAGATCGGCGAAATGACCGGTGAGGACGCGCCTTGTGCCGGGCAGAGCGTTCGTCGACCGGGACACGACCGACACGTCGACCGCCGGGCTGCGGCCGGCGAGATGAGCGATGAGCGCGCGGCCGGCAGAACCCGTCCCGCCGAGGATCATGACATGCATCGTGGCAGCCCGAAATGCGCGGCCGATGAGCCGGAGACGATCACATCTCTATGCCACGCGCCGGCGACACACCTCGAACGCAGCTGCCTCGATATCCACAGCGTGCGCAAGTCGGCTAGCGGATAGTGAAGTGTGGTCTCGCTCGACACACGCATCGGCTTTCACAGCTCTCGCGGGACGATCGCTGGCTCTCCCCGCGTGCAAGTAGCAAGATGCCGGCCCTCGAGTCCCAACGAGAGCGAAGGCCTCATGGCGCAGCACATTGCCAACGTCGGAGTGCTGGCTGTCCCGGCTGCCCTGCTGTGCTGGCTGCTGACGGGCCTCTACCGGCGCGCCATGATCGCCAACGGGCGGCTTGCGACACCCAACGAGCGCAGCATGCACGCCGTGCCCGTCCCGGTCGGCGCCGGTGTCGCCATCGTCGCCGTCGCGCTCAGCCTGTGGCCGCTCTCGCAGGGGCTGGCGCTGCAGAGCCGGCACATCGTGCTGGGAGTGACGCTGGCCGGCCTCGCCGCCCTGTCTTGGGTCGACGATCGTCACAGCCTTTCGCCCGCGGTTCGTTTGGCGGCGCAGGTGCTGGCGATTGCGGTTCTGCTGGCATCGTTGGAGCCGCAGTTGCGCGCGATGCCCGCGTTGCCATTGGCGGTCGAGCGCTTCCTGCTGGGCTTGGCCTGGCTGTGGTTCGTCAATCTCTTCAATTTCATGGACGGCATCGACGGCCTGGCGGGGAGCGAGGCCGTCGCGGTGGCGGCCGGCTATCTTGTCATCGCCACGCTCGCCGATCTTGAGGGCCCGCTGTGGGAGCTGACGTTGATCGTGGCTGCCGCCACCGCGGGCTATCTCTCCTGGAATTGGCACCCGGCGCGGGTGTTCATGGGGGACGCCGGATCGATCCCGCTCGGGTTTCTGCTCGGCTGGCTGATGATCGACCTGGCGCTCAACGGGCACTGGCCGGCTGCCGTGATCCTGCCGCTCTATTTTGCGGCGGACGCCACCCTGACGCTGGCCAAGCGCGTGCTGCGCGGGCAGAAGCCGTGGCAAGCGCACCGCGACCACTTCTATCAGCGCGCGGTGCTCGGCGGAGCCGCGCCCTTGGGCGTCGTCTGGCGCGTCAACGCGGCGAATGCCGCCTTGATGGCGTTGGCCCTGATTTCCCTGCGGCATCCCGCGGCCGCGCTCACCGGTGCGGCGGCGATCATGGCGGCTTTGCTCATCGAGCTCGAATGGTTGGCAAGACGGCGGGTGTCATGAGCCCCGATTTGCCCCGAGCAGCGACTGGTAGGCCGCGCGCAGGGATTGCTTCACGTGCGCCTCAGTGAAGCCGTGCAGGAGGCGCAATCGGGCCGCCTCTCCCATGCGTTTGCGCAGCTCGGGATCGCGCGCCAGGCACTGCAGCGCGTCGGCGAGCGCCACGGGGTCGTCGGGCGGCACGACAAAGCCTTCGACACCGTCCCGCACGAAATGGCGGCTGCCGGGCACGTTGGTGACCACCAATGGCCGCGCGCAAGCGGCCGCCTCGAGCAGGGCACGCGGCATGCCTTCGCGGTCGCGCGTCGGCAGCACGAAGATATCGGCGCGCTGCCACACCTCGCGCACGTCCGCCACATGGCCGTGCCAGCGCGCCCCGCTGAGCTCGCACCAGGCCGCGAGCGCATCAGCAGCGATGGCCCCCGGATTGCCCTCGTCGCTCCGGCCGCACAGCTCCAGACGCAGCGGCTCGCCCCGCCCCGCCAGCCGGTCGAAGGCGGCCATGAGAACGTCGACGCCCTTGGGTCTGATCATGCGGCCGACGAAAGCGGCGATCGGAACCGGGTTATCGGGCGGCGGCAGGGGCGGAAACGCGGCGGGGTCCACGCCGGCCCCTCCTAGAATGGCAAAGCGGGGGCCGGCTCCGGCTCCCGCGTCGCGCAGCAGAGCGAGGTCGTCCGGGTTCTCCACCAGCAGGTACGAAGAGGGTTTGCGCAGCATCGATGCAATCAGGCGCATTGCCATCGCACGGTAGAGCGCAAACAGGGGGCCCGTCGCGACCGCAAGCAGGCCGAGCCCCGTCATGTGGACGATCGTGCGACGCGCCGGCACCAGCTTGAGGGCGAGGCCGCCCAGGACAATCGGCTTCATGGCAACCAGATGCACCGCGTCGGGGTTCTCGGCCTCCACGATGCGGGCCAGCTCCCAGGCAGAGGCGGCCCCCCGTGCGGGGTTGCTCGAGGGCCGGCGGTAGTCGAACTCGATGATGCGCGCGCCCAGCGCCTCGATCTCGGCGAGGCGGCCGGAGGAGCGCGTGACCACCACCACCTCGCGCGCGATTTGCCTCAGCACGGCGATCAGCGGTTGGAAGTGGGAAAGGACGAACCAATCCTCGGTGACGAGCAGCAGGATGCGGCCGACGAGGGGCGAGCTCGGTTTCTCGATCGTCTCGGGGCGCTCGAGCACATTGTCAGGGCTGATGCGCACGGCCGCCTTCCGATGGAATGGAACAGTTCCGTCGCATAGCCGCAAGCCGCCGCCTCACCAAGCGCCGAATGCATAGGCGGCGGGTATTCCACATGAATTTGGAGCGGTGCCCCGCTTTGGCCGGGGCGGCGGGACTTCCCGTGCGGAATGGATACGCAGCGCCTATTGTCCCGGGCTCGACCCGGTCAGTATCTGTACAACCGGTTGGCGACCTGCAGCGCCTCGGACTCGAACAGCTCGAGGGCGAATTTCTGCGCCAGCATGACGTCGCCCGCCACGAGGCCGCCGCGGGGAAAGAAGCACCACCCGCAGACCCGCTTACCGTTCTTGTCGAGCTGATCGATATTCATCGAGGAGCCATGGTGAATGCGGTAGCATTTGCCGGTCTTTCCGCCCGTCACGTCGAAATACCGATACTTCGCATACTGCTGACGTTGGGCCGGGGTGAGGTTCTCCTCGAGCAACCGGGCACCGCGCTTGGCCGCCTTGCCGTCGTCGTCAAATAAGCTGCGGCGGCCAAAGCCAATCAGACGTGCGAATCGATCCAACCGGCTCGGAGGAGGCTCATCCCGCCCGCGCTGCATGCGGCCGGCGACCTGCGCCCAATGCTCGCGAAACGTGATCTCGGCGACGTGGGCCTCCAGCATCCGCGCGTATATCTGCTGTGCTTCGCGCAAGAGAACGCGGCGAAGGCTTTCCATGTCCCAGGCCGAGTGCCGCTCGCAGTAGGCCTGCAAATCGGACGGCGTAAGAGCTGCCCAGGCGCGGTAGCCGTTGGAAAACTGCGCGCCCAGTCGAGGCCCGAAACGGCTGCCGGCCCTCAAAACGATGAGGTCGGTGAGGACCGACGCGTCTCGTCCGTGCTCCCTGAGGGCCCTGCGGAACAGGGCCCTCAGTATCTCGGCAACTCCGTCCATCAACCGCCTTGCAGCTGCGGAATGAACAGGGTCTGCTCGACGTTCGGATCGAACTTCTCGAGCAGCTCGCCGGGGCCACCGTCCTTGCCCAGCGCGACGGCGCGGAAGCCTTTGCCCGTCAGCTCGTGAAAGCGCTCTTCGGCCACCCTCACGGCTCTCGAATCGGCGGCATCGAACTCGTGGCGCGTGTCGCCGGAGCGATCCATTACGATCTGAATACTCATGTGTACGCTCCTTGTTTGCTTGCGAAGGAGCCAGCCTACAGTGAGAGAGAAGCATTTGACAACGCTGCTTGATCTCTCGTTGTGCTCACCTTGACCTCAATTCGGCGACCACGCGGCTGACACGGCTGCCGCGCATGGTCCGGAACGAGAAAACGTGATCGGCCGTGCGCCCGACCACCTGCGTGGTGGGCTTGTCCAACCGCGCTGCGGGTCCAGGCGAGGATACCCGCCTAGCCTGCGTTGGCCACCGCCCGCCGGGCGAGCACGCCGACGAGGTGGGCGCGATAGGCGCCGTCGGCGTGGATGTCGCGCATCATGTCGGCGGCGTTGACGGTGATCCCGGCCAGCGATTGCGCCGACCACGCTTTGCCGAGCGCCGCCTCCATGGCCGGCACGCGGAACACGCCGTTGCTGCCCGCGCCCGTCACGGCAACGCGCGCGCCACCCCCCGTCTGCGCCACCGCGACACCGACGAGGGCATAGCGCGAGGCGGGATTGGGGAACTTGACGTAGGCGAACTTGGCCGGCACGGGGAAGGAGATGCGGGTGATGATCTCGCCCTCCTGCAGCGCCGTCGTGAACAGGCCCTTGAAATAGTCGTCGGCCTTGATCTCGCGCCGGTTGGTGCCGACGGTCGCGGCCAACGCCAGCAGCGCCGCCGGGTAATCGGCCGTCGGGTCGTTGTTGGCGACCGAGCCGCCGACGGTGCCGCGGTTCCGCACATGCGGGTCGCCGATGCTGCCGGCCACGTCGCACAGCCCGGCAATCGTCCCGCGCACTACCGATGAGCTCGCCACCTCCTCGTGCGTGGTCATGGCGCCGATGACCAGCGCGCTGCCTTTCTTGTCGATGCCGCGCAGCTCGGCAACGCGCGACAGGTCGACGATGACCTTCGGGCTCGCCAGCCGCTGCTTCATGGTCGGGATCAGGGTATGGCCGCCGGCCAGCAGCTTGGCGTCCTTGGCCGAGCCCAGCAGCTTTGCCGCCTCGGCCACCGACTGCGGACGATGATAGTCGAACGCGTACATGGGGCTCTCCTTGACTATTCGGCGGCCATCTTCGTGGGCGACGTCTGGGCGGCGCGCCAGACCGCCAGCGGCGTCGCCGGCATGGCGATCGCCTCGTGGCCGAGCGCGTCGGTAATCGCATTGATGACGGCGGCAGGCGCAGCAATCGCGCCGGCTTCGCCGCAGCCCTTGATGCCGAGCGGGTTGGAGGGGCACGGCGTGCCGGACATGGCCACCTGCAGCGTCGGCAGGTCGCTGGCGCGCGGCATGGTGTAGTCCATGTAGCTCGCCGTCACGAGCTGGCCTTCCTTGTTGTAGACGGCGCCTTCGAGCAGCGCCTGGCCGACGCCCTGCGCTACGCCGCCGTGCACCTGGCCCTCGACGATCATCGGGTTGATGAGCTCCCCGAAGTCGTCGACCGCGGTCCAGCGGTCGATGCGGGTGGCGCCGGTCTCGGGGTCGATCTCGACCTCGCAGATGTGCACGCCTGCCGGGAAGGTGAAGTTGGTCGGATCGAAGAATGCGCCTTCCTTCAAGCCGGGCTCGAGCTGGGCGCCCGAGAACTTGTGGGCGATGTAGGCCTGCAGGGCCACCTCGGGGAAGGTCAGCGTCTTGTTGGTGGCGGTGCTGGAGAAGATGCCTTCCTTGAAATCGACCGTGTCGGCGGCGACCTCGAGCACGAAGCCCGCCACCTTCTTGGCCTTCACGATCACTTTGTCGATGGCGTAGTAGATGGCCGACATGCCGACGGCGCCGGAGCGCGAGCCGTAGGTGCCCATGCCGAACTGCACCTTGTCGGTGTCGCCGTGCACCACGGTGACCTGCTCGAAGGGGATGCCGAGCCGCTGCGAGACGAGCTGGGCGAACGTGGTCTCGTGGCCCTGGCCGTGGCTGTGCGAGCCGGTGAGCACCTCGACGGAGCCCGTCGGGTTGACACGCACCTCCGCCGACTCCCATAGGCCAACGCCGGCACCGAGCGAGCCGACCGCGGCGCTCGGGGCGATACCGCAGGCCTCGATGTAGGCCGAAAAGCCCACCCCGCGCTTGAGGCCCTTCCTGGCGCTTTCCGCCTTGCGCGCGCCGACGCCCTTGTAGTCGGCGAGCTCCAGCGCCTTGTTGAGGCAGCCTTCGTAGTCGCCCGCGTCATAGGTCATGATCACGGGCGTGGCGTGCGGGAACGAACGGATGAAGTTTTTGCGGCGGAACTCGGCCGGGTCCTGGCCGATCTGGCGCGCCGTCACCTCGACCAGGCGCTCCACCACGAAGGTGGCCTCGGGCCGGCCGGCACCGCGGTAGGCATCGACGGGCGCGGTCGTCGTATAGACGCCGTCCACCTCGCAATAGATGGCGGGAATATTGTACTGGCCCGACAGCAGCGGCGCGTAAAGATAGGTCGGCACCGAGGAGGCGAAGGTCGAGAGATAGCCGCCGAGGTTGGCCTTGGTCTTGGCCCGCAGCGCCAGGATCTTGCCGTCGCCGTCGACCGCCAGCTCCGCCGTCGTCGCGTGGTCGCGCCCATGCGCGTCGGCGAGGAAGGATTCGCTGCGGTCCGCGGTCCACTTCACCGGCCGGCCGACCTTGCGCGAGGCCCACAGGCACACCGTCTCCTCGGCATAGATGAAGATCTTGGAGCCGAAGCCGCCGCCGACGTCGGGGGCAATCACGCGCAGCTTGTGCTCGGGCGCCAGGCCGATGAAGGCCGAGAGCACCAGCCGCGCCACGTGCGGGTTCTGGCTGGTGGTGTAGAGCGTCAGGCTGTCGTTGCCGGAGTCGTACTCGCCGATCGCCGCGCGCGGCTCGATCGCGTTGGGGATCAGGCGGTTGTTGACGAGGTCGATCCTGGTCACGTGCTTGGCGCTGGCGAACGCCGCATCGACCGCGGCCTTGTCGCCCAGGTGCCACTGATAGACGGTGTTGTTGGGCGCTTCCGCGTGGAGCTGCGCCTGGCCGGGGTTCTGGGCGGTCGCCACATCGACCACGGCGGGGAGCGTCTCGTAGGTCACATTGACCTTCTCGGCCGCATCGCGGGCTTCGGCCAGCGTCTCGGCGATGACGACGGCGACGTGGTCGCCCACGTAGCGCACCTTGCCCTGGGCGAGCGCGGGATGGGCGCCGGCTTTCATCGGCGAGCCGTCCTTGGAGTGGATCAGCCAGCCGCAGATCAGGCCCCCGACCTTGTCCTTGGCGATGTCGGCGCCGGTGTAGACGGCAAGGCAGCCCGGCGCCTTCTGGGCGGCGGAGGCATCGATGCTCTTGATGTTGGCGTGCGCGTGCGGCGAGCGCACGAACACGGCATAGGCCTGGCCGGGGCGATTGATGTCGTCGGTATACTGGCCCTTGCCGGTGATGAACCGCTGGTCTTCCTTGCGCCGCACGGGCGCGCCGATTCCGGTTGTCGCGGCCACGGGATTTCCTCCTGTTGCAGTCTCGTTCTGCCTGCGTGCTGCCGCGTTGGGCAGCGCGCCGGGATCAGGCTTATTCGGCGGCTTGGCGCATGCTACCCATGTTGGCGGCGGCGGCTTTCACGGCGGCGACGATGTTGTGGTAGCCGGTGCAGCGGCACAGGTTGCCTTCGAGGCTCTCGCGCACCTCCTCTTCGGTCGGGTTGGGGTGGCCCCTGGCGAAGTCGAGCGCGTTCATCACCATGCCCGGCGTGCAGAAGCCGCACTGCAGGCCGTGATGCTGGCGGAAGGCCTCCTGCATGGGATGCAGCTTGCCGTCCGTGGCCAGGCCCTCAATCGTGGTGATCCTGGCCCCGTCGCAGGTGGCAGCCAGCAGCGTACAGGACTTGGCCGCGCGGTCCTCGACGTGCACCACGCAGGCGCCGCACTGGCTGGTGTCGCAGCCCACGTGCGTGCCGGTGAGGCGCAGATGATCGCGCAGGAATTGCACCAGCAGCATGCGCGGGTCGATCTCGGCGGCGACCGGCTTGCCGTTGACCGTCATGGCCACATGCACGGTGCCGCCGCCGGTTTGCGCGGACGCTGCCCCCGGGGCGGCGGCCGTTTCAGCGGCTTTCTTGCGGAAAAACATGGGGGTCGCCTCCTCCTCTGGCCGGCGTCAATGCTCCGGCTGACCCGGCAGGAGAAGCGTCCCCGACGCACCCCGCCTTTTGATTTATTCCAGTTCAATTAGCCACAGACGGGCGCCGCGCGCAATCGCGAGAGATGGGGGTCAGACCCT
>DATEVP010000281.1:0-3437 GCA_035258465.1 Hyphomicrobiaceae bacterium | reverse complement strand
GGGGGGGGGGGGGCCGACAAGTGGGCGACGCTCCTGGCTTCACCCCACCCCAAACCCCTCCCCGTCAAGGGGAGGGGAATCCCGTAGCGTCCGCGGCAAGAGACGCAGACCATCTACCCGAAGTCGCGCTGTTCGCCGATACGTTCAACACGCACTTCGAGCCCGAGAATCTGCATGCCGCCGTCGACGTGCTGACGCGGCTGGGCTATCGCGTGACGCCGCTCCACCCCGCCGACGGTGGCCGGCCGCTGTGCTGCGGGCGCACGTTTCTGTCCGCGGGATTGGTCGAGGAGGCGCGCGTGGAGGCCCGCCGCGTCCTGGCCGCGGCCCTGCCCTTCGTCGCAAGGGGCATACCCGTCGTCGGCCTCGAGCCTTCCTGCCTGCTCACGCTGCGCGACGAGTTCCTCGCGATGCTGCCCGGCGACGACACCGAGCGTCTCGGCTCGCACGCCTACCTCTTCGAGGAGTTCCTCGCTCGCGAGAGGGCGGCCGGCCGACTGCCCGCATCGATCGGGCAGAGCTCGGGCAAAGTCCTGCTGCATGGCCACTGCCACCAGAAGGCCTTCGGTGCGATTGCGTCGATCCAAAGCACGCTCGAGCTGATCGACGGGCTCGGCGTCGAGACGGTGGAGTCGAGCTGCTGCGGCATGGCCGGCGCCTTCGGCTACGGCGCCGACACCTACGAGGCCTCCATCGCCATGGGCGAATTGTCCCTGCTGCCGGCCGTCCGCCAGGCGCCGCCCGAAACCCTGATTGCCGCCGACGGCTTCTCCTGCCGCCACCAGATCCGCGACGGCACGGGCCGCGAGGCGCTGCACGTTGCCCGCATCCTGCATCATGCCATGGTCGAGTGACGACCCGCTTTCCGGCGGTGGACGCCCTGAGCCTCAATCGCTAGGCTCGACGGCAACTTGATCGCGCCGACAAAAACCGTCCAACAGCACCAAGCGCGGCACACGGGAGGAAACGCATGACGCACTCGCCAGGCGGAGGCGCGCGCGACGCGGGCCCCATCAAGTCGCCGCACGACCTGGCCGGCGGCCTGTTTCTCCTTGGCCTCGCTGCCGTCGGCTTCATCGGCGGCTTCAATCTCCCCTTCGGCCAGCTGTCGGGCATCGGCTCGGGGCTGATGCCCAAGGTCGTGGCGGTGCTGGTCGCCGCCTTCGGCCTGCTGCTGGTCGCCCAGGGCCTGGTGCTCGACGGCGACCGGCTCGAGCGCTGGCATCTGCGGGGCCCCGTGTTCGTGCTCGGCGCCGTCTTGCTGTTCGCGGCAACGATCCGCGGCGCGACCCTTTCCTTCGCCGGCCTCAGCCTGACGATCCCGCCGCTGGGCCTCGCCGTCGCCGGCCCGCTCGCCGTCGTCTTCTCCTCGCTCGCCGACAGGGAGACGCGCCTCGTCGAAATCCTCCCCTTCGCCGTGGCGATCACCGCGGCGTCGATCCTTCTGTTCAAGTACCTGCTGCGCCTGCCGATCCCCGTGTACGTGCCGGGCCTCGGTGCCCTTTGAGGAGCCGCCGTGTTCGACCTCATTGCCAATCTGACGCTCGGCATGGAGGTTGCGCTCTCGCTCAAGAATGTCTGGTACTGCTTTCTGGGCTGCCTGATCGGCACGCTGATCGGCGTGCTGCCCGGCGTCGGGCCGATCGCCACCATCACCATGCTGCTGCCGATCACCTTCGGCCTCGACCCGACCGGCGCCCTGATCATGCTGGCCGGCATCTACTATGGCGCCCAGTACGGCGGCTCGACCACGGCGATCCTGGTCAATATTCCGGGCGAGGCCACCGCCGTCGTCACCACGCTCGACGGCCATCAGATGGCCAAGCAGGGCCGCGCCGGAGCGGCGCTCGGCATCGCCGCCATCGGCTCCTTCATCGCCGGCTGCATCGCCACCATCATCATTGCCGCGCTGGCGGCCCCGCTGACGGCGATGGCGCTGCTGTTCGGGCCGGCTGACTACTTCGCCCTCATGGTGCTCGGGCTCATGTTCGCGGTGGTGCTGGCGCGCGGCTCGGTGGCGAAGGCGATCGCCATCATCCTGGTGGGCATCCTTTTCTCCACCGTCGGCACCGATCTCGAAAGCGGCGAGGAGCGGCTGACCTTCGGCTGGAGCGAGATTGCCGACGGCCTCGACGTCGCCGTCATCGCCATGGGCATGTTCGGCTTCGCCGAGATTTTGCGCAACCTCGAGATGACACAGGCGCGCGACGTCGTCCATGCCGCCATCGGCACGCTGCTGCCCAATCGCAAGGAGTTCAGGCAATCGGCCTGGCCGATCGCGCGCGGCACCTTCGTCGGTTCGTTCCTTGGCCTGCTGCCCGGCAACGGCGCCGTCCTGGGCCCGTTTGCTTCCTACACACTGGAGAAGAAGCTGGCGAAGGACCCCTCGCGCTTCGGCCGTGGAGCCATCGAGGGCGTGGCGGGACCGGAGTCGGCCAACAACGCGGGCGCGCAGACCGCCTTCATTCCCCTCCTCACGCTCGGCATTCCCCCCAACGCCGTGATGGCCCTGATGGTCGGCGCCATGACCATCCACGGCATCGTGCCGGGACCGCAGATCATGACCAAGCAGCCGAACCTGTTCTGGGGCATGATCGCGTCGATGTGGATCGGCAATCTCATGCTGCTGGTCATCAACCTGCCGCTGATCGGCCTGTGGGTCCGCCTGCTCAAGGTCCCCTATCGCCTGCTCTTTCCCGCCATCGTGCTGCTGTGCTGCATCGGCATCTACTCGATCAACAATTCCCCGGTCGAGGTGGTCATGACGGCGGGCTTCGGCCTGTTCGGCTATGCGCTCGTCAAGCTCGGCTTCGAGCCCGCGCCCATGCTGCTCGGCTTCGTGCTCGGCAAGCTGATGGAGGAGAAACTGCGCCAGGCGCTGGTGATCTCGCGCGGCAGCTTCAAGACTTTCGTCGAAAGGCCGCTGAGCGCCGGGCTGCTCGTCCTGACCCTGGTGCTGCTCGTGATTGCTATCCTGCCGGCGATCCGCAAGAGCCGCGAGCAGGTATTCCAGGAGGCCAGCTAGAGCGGCCTTGCAGGGAATACGAGCCGCCGGGGCAGCGTCAATGGACAAAATCCTTGTCGCGCTAACACCTTTGGGGCGAAAGGCCTTCCGGCGGCGCTGCGCCAAGAGTGCCCATTTGTAGTGACGCTGCGCCGTGGTATACCAAGCGCGTAAAAAAGAGCTTCAGGCTTCGAGGAAGCGTCTCAGGAGGAGGTTAATTCCATGAAAAAGGAAGCCAGTTCGGTCACACGCCGCAGGTTTCTGAAGACCGGGGCGATTGCCGCCGGAACGGTGGCGGCCGGCACCGTCGCCATGCCGCAGATCTCGCGCGCGCAGACCACCACGTTCAAAATGCAAGGCTCGTGGGGCGCCAAGGACGTCTTCAACGAGATGGCGCTGGACTACGTCGAGCGCGTCAACTCCATGGCCGGCG